>CAMYMY010000320.1 GCA_947259625.1 uncultured Kiloniellales bacterium
GTGGTCTGCGGCAGCGGCATCGACGAGCTGATCGGACTTCTGGTGCGCGCCTATGCCGGCCCGGGTGACGACGTGCTGTACAGCGCGCACGGGTTCCTGATGTATGCAATCGCCGCCAAGGGGGCGGGCGCCGCGCCGGTCACCGCGCCGGAGCGCGATCTGACCGCCGACGTCGACGCGCTGCTTGCGCGGGTCAGCCCCAGGACGCGCCTGCTGTTCCTGGCCAACCCGAACAACCCGACCGGCAGCTATCTGCCGGCGGACGAGGTCCGGCGCCTGCGCGAGGGCCTGCCGGACGGGGTCCTGCTGGTCCTCGACGCGGCCTACGCGGAATACGTCCGGCGCGGCGACTACGAGGCGGGGGCCGATCTCGTCCGGGCCTTCGACAACGTGGTCATGACCCGCACCTTCTCGAAGATCCACGGCCTGGCCGCCCTGCGCCTCGGTTGGGCCTACTGTCCGGCCGAGGTGGCCGACGTGCTCAACCGCCTGCGCGGGCCCTTCAACGTGTCCTCCGCGGCACAGGCGGCCGGCGTAGCCGCGCTGGCCGACCGGGAGCACGTGGCCCGCTCGCAGGACAACAACGCCAAGTGGCTCGAGTGGTTCAGCCGGGAGGTGCGGCGGCTCGGCCTGACGGTCCCGCCCAGCGTCGGCAACTTCGTCCTGGTGCGCTTCCCCGACCGGCCCGGCCGCGACGCCGCGGCGGCGGCGGAGCACCTCAAGGGACAGGGGATCCTGGTGCGCGGCATGGGCGCCTACGGCCTCGGCGATTCGCTGCGCGTCACCATCGGCACCGAGCAGGACATGCGGGCCGTAGCCGAGGCGCTCGCGGGCTTCGTGGCATGAGCAAGGGCGTTCCCAAGCCGCCCTTCGCGCGCGTCGCGCTCATCGGCATGGGCCTGATCGGCTCGTCCCTGGCCAGGGTGCTGAAGCGCAAGGCCCTGGCCGGCGCGATCACCGGCTGCGCGCGCAGCGCGACGACCCGGGCCAAGGCCATGGAGCTGGGCCTGGCCGAGAGCATGCACGAGGACCCGGGCGAGGCCGTCCGGGGCGCCGACCTGGTCGTGATTTGCACGCCGCTCGGCACCTACGAGGACATCGCCCGCACGATCGCGCCGAACCTCGCGGCCGGCGCCATCGTGAGCGACGTCGGCTCGGTCAAGCAGGCGGTGATCCGCGACCTCGGCCCCTTCATCCCCGAGGGCGTGCACCTGGTGCCCGCCCATCCGGTCGCCGGCACCGAGCACTCGGGCCCCGAGGCCGGCTTCGCCGAGCTGTTCGAGGACCGCTGGTGCATCTTGACGCCGCCGCCGGGCACCGACGCTGGGGCGGTGGAAGCGGTCGCGGCGATGTGGCGCGCTTGCGGCAGCATGATCGAAATTATGGACCCGGCGCACCACGACAAGGTGCTGGCGATCACCTCGCACCTGCCGCACGTCATCTCCTACACGATCGTCGGCACGGCCGCCGACCTGGAGGAGAGCGTCCGCGCCGAGGTGATCAAGTTCTCGGCCGGCGGGTTCCGCGACTTCACGCGCATCGCCGGCTCGGACCCGATCATGTGGCGCGACGTCTTCCTCAACAACCGCGAGGCGGTGCTGGAGATGCTGCAGCGCTTCTCCGAGGACCTCACCGCGCTGCAGCGGGCGATCCGCTGGGGCGAGGGCGAGGTGCTGGAGGCCTGGTTCCGGCGCACGCGCGAGATTCGCAGCGGCGTGATCGAGGCCCATCAGGCCGGCACCTTCGACGCTAGAGAACCGGAGAAAGCCGCAACACCGGCGCCGGACCCAGATACAGCCGACCGCCCTGAAGAGTGATCGGCAGGGCGACGACCGGGCGGCCCTCGCCGTCGGTGCCGTCGGCGAGCGCGCGCAGCGCGACCTTGACCAGGCGGGCCCGGTCGGACCGGAGCAGCTTGGCCGTAACAAGCCTGTCCATCGTCTCCGACAATCCGCTCATGCGGGCGGCGATCTCGCCCTCCGGGCGCAGCCGCCGATCCAGGCCGATGGTCCCCTCGCCTTCCAGCGCCAGCGGCCCCCATTCGAGATCCAGCCGGCCGATCTCCAGGCTGCCGCCGGCGTCGCGCCATTGCTCGAGCATACGGCGCTGTTCGCCCGGCGGGATCTCGCCGAGCAGCGCCGCCGCGAAGGCGAGCCGCTGCAGGGCAGGGCCGAGCGGGCCCGCGCCGTCTTTCGGCAAGATGATTCCACCTGCCTCGCCGGTCAGGGTCAGCTCCTGCGGCCGGCCGACGGCGGCGGGCCGTAGCGGTCCCAGACCGACGGCCGCGCGCTCGGCGGTAAGGACCTCGCCGGAGCGGCGAACCGTCAGGCCGGCGACCTCGGCCTTGGCGCGGTCGATTCGGCCGCTGCTCTGCAGATGGACCACGGCGGTCGCCCGCTCGCCCTCCGCCTCGACCGGAGCGGCCGCCTCGCTTCGCGTTTCGGTCAGCCTGTGCAGGCCGGAGAAATCGAGCTCGATGGTGAAGGGGTCCCAAAGCGCCGCCCGGCCGCTCACGCCGGGACCTTGCCAGCGCCAGCCGCGCGGCGACGCCACGCGCGGCGCCTCGATCTGCGCGGTCAGGCCGAACGGATAGCCGCCGATCACGGGACCCCGGTAGGAAACCTCGTAGCCCCGGGCCCGCTGCTGCTCGCTCCAGGCGGCGATGCGCTCGGCCAGGCGGTCGGCCGACCAGAGCCAGTAGGCGCTGAGCGCACCGCCGGCCGCGAGGACGATCGCGATACAGGACAGGGCGAGGACGCGCGGGCGCATGGGCGGCCCTCAATCGCCGGCCTGCTGACCGGCTTCCTTCATGGCAAAGCTCGCAGCATCCCCGCTTGTGCCGCCCCACATTTCGAGCCGTGCCATCGGGCCGAAGATCTTCCGGCCGCCGACCTGCCCGCCGGCGGTCCATCCGACGAAGATGCCGTCGGGCCTGATCTCGCCCTTCACCGTTCCTGTGATCTTGGTGCCGCCCTTCTCCTGCCTGATCCTGCCCTTCGCCTCTCGTCCCTTGAAGGTCAGCGTCAGGGTCCAGTCGTTGTTCGAGCCGACCCATCGGCCGACCGGGACCGCGCCTTTGTTTTCGTCCTGCGCTGTGGCCGGATTGATCAGGCAGGGGCTGTATTCGCCCACCTCGTCGAGCTGCGAGAAGAGGAAGCTGACGGCATACCATGGCACGAAGACCATGGGCATCAGCACCATCCCCGTCGCGGCCAGGCCGAGGTCGGCCATATGTCCGGCGGTCGCGGTCTGGACGTCCGGCGCGGCCAGGCTGCCGTGGAAGCGCACGGGCTTCGACAGTCCCGGCGGCGCCAGCGCCGGACGCGGGGCGGCGAGGGTGATGTCCAACTCCTCCTTGCCGAGATCGATCCTGCCCTTGCCGGCCAGGTGCACCTTCGGCGCGGTGACGACCAGGCTGTCGCTCTCGGCCACGCCTTCGGCCAAGTGGAAGTGGGCGATCACGCAGCTGAGATCGGAGTACGACTTGCCCTTCGAGGCGGACAGAAACCACTGGAAGGTGTCCGGGGCGAGCAGCTCCAGGTTCGCGTAATTGAGCCGGCCATTTTCGAGGGCGAAGGCCATCTCGCCCGACAGGCTGGACGCGATCTCGCGCGCGCTGCTCCCCCGCGCGCCGAGCCGCGAGTCGATAGTGAGCTTCCCTTCGACCACGGGCCGCTCGTCGCCGAAGCGCGACAGGAAGTTGCCCAGGTCCATGTCGTCGCCCACGGCGATTAACTTGTGCGCCGGTGGATCCTGCGTGAAATCGGTAGCCAGGTCGACATTGACTTGCCCGCCCTCGTAGACGAAGACCGCGGGCTGCAGGGCGAGCATCGTGTCGTTCCAGACTAGGTGCGCGTCGATCCGCTGCATGCTCACGAGCGGATCGATGATTTCGTCCACCGCGATCGTCAGATCGAGCGACGCCCCCTCCAACGGCGACAGGTCGAGAGGCGTGTCCGGGAACAGCCATTTCGATTCGGCCCCGGCCTCGTCCCCGCCGTTCGAAAGATCGACGCCGAATTCGCTCAGGTTCAGTCGCGACAGCGAGATCGCGCCGTTGACGACCGGCTGCTCGTCCAGGTCGTGCAGTCTGAGGTCGACGAGCAGCTCGCCGCTGCCCAGGTTGCCGCTGCCCTCGAGAGTGGCAAAGCGGGCCAAGTGCGGGGCCAGGAGGCGGCCATCGAAGCTCGCCGACTGTTGCCAGAAGGCGTTCTTGCCCTTGCCGTCCCAGTCGGGCTCGAAGGCCCGGCGGATCAGCTCCAGGCGCGCCAGGCGGGCCTCGAGAGACAGGTCGGCATCGGCGAAGTGCTCGATGTCGTCGATCACGCCCGAAAGCCTCAGGCGTGCGTCGCCGTCTTTCAGGGTCGCCACCTCCAGCATCTCGATGCCCAGGCTGCCGTCGGCATTCGACAGGTCGACGTGCCCCTTGACGCCGCCCAGGGGCTGCAGCGGCACGGTCAGGTAGGGATTGACGATCGTCGCCAGGTCCGCCCAGAAGTCCGCGGTCAGGTCAATCTGCTCCTGTCCCTTCACGTCGATGCGGCCTGCGGCCTTGATGCGCGGCTGCGACTCCGGGCCCTCGGTCAGCACGATGTCGTGCAGGCCGAAGTCT
>CAMYMY010000321.1 GCA_947259625.1 uncultured Kiloniellales bacterium
CGCACCTTCTCGCGGTGGTCCGCGGGGATCGGCAGGGCGAACTGGAGCATCTCGATGCCGCCGTCCTGCGGGCTGCGGGTCACCTCCACGGTGTTGACGAGCGAGTTCGGCATCTCTTGGTCCCTGCGCTGGTTCGACGAAACTGGGCGGCCTTGCCGTTCCGCCCCGCCGCCGGGCCGCTTTCGGGCCGTTTCGCGGAAGGCGGTTCTCTACCTGTTCAGATTGCCTCATTGAGGTTAAGAATTGCCTAGCGCGGACGGTAAACCGGCGGACTTTCGGGTGAAAGTCTGGTTAAAGCGCGCGGGGAGTGCGGCCCATGAACGAGAGCCTGGAGGTCCGGCGCAAGCGCCTCGCCTACCGCAGCCGGCACCGCGGCACCAAGGAGCTGGACATCCTGGTCGGCGCCTTCGCCGAGCGCCACGCGGCGGCGCTGGACGCGGAGCAGCTCGCGCGCTTCGAGGCACTGCTGGAATTGCCCGAGCCGCTGCTCTATGACTGGCTGACCGGCAAGAGCGCGCCGCCGGCCGAGCACGACCACGACGTCACCCGCTTGTTCCTGCAGTTCAAGTTGAAGCCATAACACCTTTGAAATCGCTCGCAGAAAGGCTGTCGGAACCGGGCCGCGTGCTGCTCGCCAACGCGCCGGAGGGCGTGGACGCCCTGGTGCTGGCGCGAAGCCTCGCGGCGCGCCGGGCGGCCGGCGAGGCCGGGCCGCTGCTCCATGTGGCGCGGGACGACGCGCGCATGGCGCGCCTGGCCGAGGCGGTCCGGTTCTTCGCGCCGGAGGCCGAGGTCCTGACCCTGCCGGCCTGGGACTGCCTGCCCTACGACCGGGTCAGCCCGCACCGCGACATCGTCGCCCGGCGCATCGCCTGTCTCGCCCGCCTGATGGACCCCGCGCCAGCGGCCGGCGGGCGCCTCGTCGTCACCACGGTGAGCGCGCTGCTGCAGCGCCTGCCGCCGCGCGCGGCGCTCGAGGGGCGGGTGCTGGCCGGCCGGCCGGGCGACCGGCTGGACCCGCGGGACCTGATGGCCTTCTTCACGGCCAACGGCTACGAGCGCTCGGAGACCGTGGGCGAGCCGGGCGAGTACGCGCTGCGCGGCGGCATCGTCGACGTCTACCCGCCGGGCGAGGCCCAGCCGCTGCGCTTGGACTTCTTCGGCGACGAGCTCGAGTCCCTGCGCCGCTTCGACCCGCTGAGCCAACGCACCATAGGCAAGGCCGAGAGCTTCGCGCTCAGGCCGGTCAGCGAGGTGGTCCTGGACGAGGCGGCGATCGCGCGTTTCCGCAGCGGCTACCGCGAGGCCTTCGGCGCGGTGCGCGGCGACGACCCGCTCTACGCGGCGGTCAGCGCCGGCCGGCCGCACCCGGGCCTGGAGCATTGGCTGCCGCTGTTCTACGACGCGGTCGAGACCCTGTTCGACTACCTGCCGGAGGCGCCGGTCACCCTCGACCACCAAGCCGAGGAGACCTGCCAGGCCCGGCTCGAGACCATCATGGACTTCTACGAGGCGCGCCGGAACCTGCAGGGCGCGCGCGAGACCGGCGGCTGGCCCTACCGGCCCCTGGTGCCCGAGCGGCTCTATCTGGACGGTCCGGAATGGCGCGACCGCTTGGCCGCGCGGCCCGGCGGGCAAATGTGGCCCTTCGCCGCGCCCGAGGGCGGGGCGCCGGGGCTCGCCGCCGAGGTGCTGGATGCGGGCGGCCGCCGACGGGCGGCTCTACGACGCCGTGCGCGACTTCGTGCTGGGCGAGCAGGCGGCGGGCCGCCGGGTCCTGGTGGCCGCGTTCAGCGCGGGCTCGCTGGACCGCCTCGGTCACCTCCTGGCCGAGCACGGGATCGCGCACGAGGCCAAGGTCGGGTCCTGGGCCGAGGTTGCGGGCCTCGCCCCCGGGACCCTGGGGCTGATCACGCTCGGGCTCGAGCAGGGCTTCGGCACCGCCGAGGTCACGGTGATCGGCGAGCAGGACATTTTGGGCGAGCGCCTGGCCCGGCCCGCCGCCAAGCGCCAGCGGCCGGAGAACTTCCTGACCGAGGTCTCGGCACTCCACGACGGCGACTTCGTCGTCCACATCGAGCACGGCATCGCGCGCTACGAGGGCCTGGAGACGCTCGACATCGGCGGCGCGCCGCACGACTGCCTGAAGCTGATCTACCACGGCGGCGACAAGCTCTTCGTGCCGGTCGAGAACATCGAGGTGCTGTCACGCTTCGGCTCGGAGGAGGCCGGGGCCGAGCTGGACCGCCTGGGCCAGGGCCAGTGGCAGGCCAGGAAGGCGCGGGTCAAGGCGCGCATCAAGTCGATCGCCGACGAGCTGATCAAGGTGGCGGCCGCCCGCCAGCTCAAGACCGGCGAGGCCATGATTCCGGCCGAGGGCCTCTACGAGGAGTTCTGCGCCCGCTTTCCCTATCCCGAGACCGAGGACCAGCAGCGCGCCATCGAGGACACGCTGGACGACCTCGGCGCGGGCCGGCCGATGGACCGGCTGGTCTGCGGCGACGTCGGCTTCGGCAAGACCGAGGTGGCCCTGCGCGCGGCCTTCGTCGCGGTCATGACCGGCCGCCAGGTCGGGGTCATCGTGCCGACCACGCTGCTCGCCCGCCAGCACTTCCGGACCTTCGGCGAACGCTTCGCCGGCCTGCCGGTCAAGATCGCCCAGCTGTCGCGGCTGGTCTCGGCGCGCGAGGCCGCCGAGGTCAAGGCGGGCCTGAAGGACGGCCGCCTGGACATCGTGATCGGCACCCACGCGCTGCTCGCCAAGAGCGTCGAGTTCCGCGACCTGGGCCTCCTGGTCGTCGACGAGGAGCAGCACTTCGGCGTCAAGCAGAAGGAGCGCCTCAAGCAGCTGCGCGAGGACGTCCACGTGATCACCCTGAGCGCCACGCCGATCCCGCGCACCCTCCAGCTGGCGCTCACCGGGGTCAAGGAGATGAGCCTGATCGCCACGCCGCCGGTCGACCGGCTGGCGGTGCGCACCTTCGTGCTGCCCTACGACCCGGTGGTCGTGCGCGAGGCGATCCTGCGCGAGCACTACCGCGGCGGCCAGGTGTTCTACGTCTGCCCGCGCATCGAGGACCTGCCGAAGCTCGAGGAGCGGCTGCTGAAGCTGGTGCCGGAAGTCAAGCTGGGAGTCGCCCACGGCCGCCTGACCCCGGCCGAGATCGAAACCGTAATGACCGGCTTCGTCGACCGCAGGTTCGACTTGCTGCTCTCGACCAACATCATCGAATCCGGCCTCGACATCCCAAGCGCCAACACCCTGGTCATCCACCGCGCCGACATGTTCGGCCTGGCCCAGCTCTACCAGCTGCGCGGCCGGATCGGGCGGGCCAAGCTGCGCGGCTATGCCTATCTGACCCTGCCGCCGGGCCGCCTCCTGACCCCGGCCGCCGAGAAGCGCCTGCACGTCATGCAGACCCTCGATACGCTCGGCGCCGGCTTCTCCTTGGCCAGCCACGACATGGACATCCGCGGCGCCGGCAACCTGCTGGGCGAGGAGCAGTCCGGGCACATCCGCGAGGTCGGCATCGAGCTCTACCAGCAGCTCCTGGAGGAGGCGGTGGCCAATGCGCGGGCCGGCGGCGCGCCGGCCGAGGAGCTTGCGCCCGAGGCCTGGACGCCGCAGATCGCCATCGGCACCCCGGTGCTGATCCCCGAGCGCTACGTGGCCGACCTCAACGTGCGGCTCGGCCTCTACCGGCGCGTCGCCACGCTGGTCGACCGCGCCGAGATCGACGCCTTCGCGGCCGAGCTGATCGACCGCTTCGGCCCCCTGCCCGAGGAGGTCGAGAACCTGCTGCAGATCGTCGCGATCAAGCGCCTGTGCAAGGATGCCGGGGTCGACAAGGTGGAGGCCGGGCCGAAGGGCGCGGTCGTGTCGTTCTACCAGGACCACTTCGCCAACCTCGAGGGCCTGGTCGGGTTCGTCCAGCGGCAGGCGGGCAGCGTCAAGCTGAGGCCCGACCACAAGCTGATCTATCAGCGCCGCTGGGACGATTCGCAGGCCCGGCTCGCCGGCGTGCGCCGCCTGCTCGGCGACCTTGCCGAACTGGCGGCATGAGGCGGGGCCGGCCGAACGCAGGAGGTTCGTCATGACCGACACGAGGCTCGAGGCGCGCCGCGGCGACCGCTTGCTGGCCGCCTTCCGCGCGGAGGAGCTGGCCGGGCTCAAGCTGGCGGCCCAGGCCCGCCTGGTGGCGCTCGTCGTGGTGGCGGTCTGGCTCTTCGTCTGGACAAAGCCGCCGCGGACGGAGGTCCTCGAGGCGCTCCTGGTCGTCTTCGCGCTGCTGGGCCTCGCCCACTATCGATTGCGGCGCAGGCGCCCGGACTGGCCCTGGCTGGGTTACATCTTCGTCGTGCTGGACTTCGGGCTCCTCGCCTTTTCGACACTCGGGCTGGAGACGCTTCTCGACGAGCCCTGGCCGCCGCAGATGGCGCTGCGCAACGGCACCGTGGTCTACTTCTTCGTCTTCGTCGGCCTGATGGCGCTCAGCTACAGGCCGCGCCTCATGCTCTGGAGCGGGTTCGTCGGCGCCCTGGCCTGGAGCGGCGGGGCCGCTTGGCTCGTGGCGCAGCCCGGCAGCTTGCCCGCCTTCATAGATCGCGAGATGTCTGCGCAGGAGTCCCTCGCCTTGCACCTCGATCCGCGCTTTATCGACACCGGCGTGTGGCAGCAGAACGTCATCGTCCTGCTGCTGGTAGCCGGAATCCTGGCGGTGGCCGGCTGGCGCGGCAAGCGCCTGGTGCGGCGCCAGGCCGAGGCGGAGCGGGAGCGCGGCAACTTGGCGCGCCATTTCTCGCCCAACATGGTCGATCAGCTGGCCGGAACCGACGAGGCCCTGGGCGCCGTGCGCAGCCAGCCGGTCGCCGTGCTCTTCGCCGACATCGTCGGCTTCACTCAGGTCTCCGAAGCGCTCCCGCCTGAACGGGTGATCGAGCTGCTGCGCGAGTTCCACGGGCGCATGTCCCGCGCCGTCTTCGAGAACGGGGGCACGGTCGACAAGTTCATCGGCGACGCCATCATGGCGACCTTCGGCACGCCCTTCACGGGCCCCGCCGACGCCGCCAACGCGGTCGCCTGCGCCCGGGCCATGGTCGGCGAGGCGGCGGCCTGGAACCGGCAGCGCTGGGCCGCCGGCCATACCCCGATCCAGATCGGCATCGGCGCGCACTACGGCCCGGCGGTGCTCGGCGACATCGGCAGCGAGCGCCGCCTCGAATTCGCCGTGGTCGGCGACACGGTCAACGTGGCCAGCCGCCTCGAGGGCCTGACGCGAGGGCTCGGCGTCGACATCGCGCTCAGCGACGAGCTGGCCCGGCAGGTCGAGCTGGAAGACCGCGAGGAGATCCTCGACGGCTTCGCCCGGGGCCAGCCGCAGCAGCTCAAGAACCGCGAAAAGCCGCTCGTCGTGTGGATCTGGCGTGGGGCCTGAGGGCACGGAGAGCAGAAATTGGGCGCGCCGTGTAATGGCAGAGGGAATCGTTGCGCGATGAGGCCCGGAGCCGCGGCTTCGCCGGCCGGATCTGATCACGAATTTGCCCCAAAAACGCCCAAAATCATGCTTATATTCAAGTTTGATGACGACCACCAAGAAACTGATTCTTATCGTCTTTCTTTACCTCCTGATCTCGGTTGTCTTGAGTGTTCTCTACCAGGATTGTCGAGACGCAAGGTGGCTGCGGAGCCATGTCCAGTGGAGCTATCTGGTGTGGTCCTTTCGCGGTCCGTTGTCGGCCGTGGAGTACGGATGGCACGGGCTGGCGCCGATCTGGCAGCCTCTCTGGACCTTCCTCGCCGCCAGCCCGGTCGTGATCTCCTTCCTGAGCATGCCGGTATTGTTCTCGGGCCAGGTTTCGGCGCGGCTCTGCTTGGTCGGCCTGATCTTGTGGATCGCTCTCGGGGCTTCGCTTTTCGCGGCCTCAGACCTCGAGGCCCAGATCGACCGCTTGATCGCCGTCGCGGCCGACTTACGGTGATCGGGGGTATCAGGCGCCGCCGGGCTCCACCTCGGCCGCGTCCTCCTGGTGGCCCAGCTCGAACATGTGGAACAGCACCTCGGGGGGATGGGCGCCGGACAGCACGTACTTGTCGGCGAGGATGTAGGTCGGCACGCCCTGGATGCCGATGTGGCGCGCCCGCGCGTCCTCCGCCTTGACGGCCTCGGCATCCTTGTCGCTCTCCAGATAGGCGCGCGCTTGGGCCGGGTCGAGGCCGGCGGCCTCGGCCGCGGCGACCAGGACGTCGAGGTCGCCGATGTC
>CAMYMY010000322.1 GCA_947259625.1 uncultured Kiloniellales bacterium
CGAGAGCCGTGGTAGACCACCACGTCGATAGGCCGGATGTGGAAGCGCGGCAACGCGTGAAGCTGACCGGTACTAATCGCTCGATCGGCTTGATCCGACCCCGGATTTCAGAAGTCAGAGGACAGAGGACAGAGGACAGAGGACAGAGGACAGAAGACAGGACACCAACTGTCTTCTGTCCTCTGGAGCCGGCGCAAAGAAAGAAGACCCGCTCAACCAAGACCCATCACCCTGTTTGGACGACCTGGTGGCCATGGCGAGGGAGCAAGCACCCGATCCCATCCCGAACTCGGCCGTGAAAGCCCTCAGCGCCGATGGTACTGCGTCTCAAGGCGCGGGAGAGTAGGTCGCCGCCAGGTCCTCCAAACAGGGCAAAATCCACCCGAACCACGAAATCCAATGTCGAACATCGGATCACGATCCGACGTCTGACCCCTGAATCCTCACTTCCGAATCCGCGGGGTGGAGCAGTCCGGTAGCTCGTCAGGCTCATAACCTGAAGGTCGCAGGTTCAAATCCTGCCCCCGCAACCAAACAAAAAGCCCTCTGTCTCAATAGGATAGCGGGCTTTTCTGTTTCCAAAACACGATCCTCTTGTTGCTCCGTGGAAGCCCTATGGAAGGTAAGCGTCTTTCCTGACCCACGTTGCGCTGGGGTGTGACTGGTCATAGGACTGGTCGTATGACTGGCACGATGATCGAGCGCGTCGAGGTGATCACGGGGTTTCGGCGTCGTCGGCGCTGGAGCGTCGAGGAGAAGCTGCGGATTGTCGGGGAGAGCTTTCGGCCCGGGGCCTCGGTATCGTCGGTTGCGCGGCGCCACGAACTCAATGCGAACCAGCTTTTCACCTGGCGCCGCCTGGCGCGGGAGGGGTCGCTTGGCGGTGGCGGGGCGGGTTCGGATCTTGTGCCGGTTCGGGTGATGAGTGAGGCGCCGGGTGGCGCCACGGCCTCGCCGGGAACGGCGGAGATCTCCTTTCCGAACGGCTGCCGTCTTTCGGTTGCGACGGGGATCGAGGGTGCGGCCTTGCGGCGTCTGGCGTCTGCGCTTCTGGCGGCGGGCTGATGTCGGTTGCCTGGACGGGTCGGGCGCGGATCTACCTGGCCCTGGCGCCGCGTGACATGCGTAAAGGGTTTGATGGGCTTTCGGCGGAGGTGAGCCATGTTCTGGGGCGCGATCCTTTCTCGGAGCATCTCTTCGTGTTCCGGAGCAAGCGGGGCGACCGGCTGAAGGCCCTGTGGTGGGACGGCAGCGGGTTCTGTCTTCTGGCCAAGCGCCTTGAGCGTGGTCGCTTCGTGTGGCCGCGGGTCAAGGAGGGGGCGATCACCTTGACGCCGGCGCAGCTGGGCTTGCTGCTGGAGGGTCTGGACTGGCGGCGCGCGATCCCCCTGGCCGGGGAGGTCCGGCCGACGGCGGTTTAAGGCGCTGTTTTTTCTTAAGGAATCGCTATTTTTGCTGGCCGGCTCGAATCGTCTTTTGTTAGACTCCCGGCATGCGCTTGGACCTCGATCAGCTTCCCACGGACCCGGTTCTTCTGCAGCAGGTGGTGCGCGATCTGGCGACGGCGCTGGAGCAACGCAACGAGGAAGTCGAGAAGCTTCGCGGGTATCTGGCCAAGCTGAAGCGCTTGAAGTTCGGCCGCTCCTCGGAGACGCGCGACCCGGGTCAGCTGGCGCTGGCCTTCGAGGAAATCGAGGCGGACATCGGCGCGCTGAGCGACGCGCGCCAGCCCGAGGCGCCTTCGCCGGAGGACAAGAGCCCGGCCAAGCGGGGACGCCGCCCGCTGCCGGACCATCTGCCGCGCGAGGAACAGCGCCACGAGCCGGAGGGCTGCAGCTGTCCCAACTGCGGCGGCGCGCTGCACCGGATCGGCGAGGACGTGAGCGAGGTGCTGGACTACGAGCCGGCGCGGTTCAAGGTCATCCGACACGTGCGCCCGCGCTTTGCCTGCCGGGCCTGCGAGAGCATCACCCAGATGCCGGCGCCGTCTTTGCCGATCGAGCGCGGCCGGCCGGGGCCGGGGCTCCTGGCCCAGGTGATCGTGGCCAAATACGCCGACCATCTGCCGCTCTACCGGCAGAGCGAGATCTATGCGCGCAGCGGCGTCGAGCTGCATCGCTCGAGCCTGGCCTTTTGGGTCGGGCGGGCGAGCTGGCTGCTCAAGCCCCTGGGTGAGGCCTTGGCGGCTCATGTCCTGGGCGCGGAGAAGCTCCACGGCGACGACACGCCGGTGCCGGTGTTGGATCCGGGCCGGGGCAGGACCAAGACGGGGCGCTTGTGGGTTTATCTGCGCGACGACCGGAACTGGGGCAACAAGAGCCCGCCGGCCGCGCTGTTCCGCTACAGCCCGGACCGCAAAGGCGCGCGGCCCGAGGCTCATCTCGCCGGTTTCAAGGGTTATCTCCAGGCCGACGCCTATGCCGGCTACGACCGGCTCTACGTCGGCGGCGGGATCATCGAAGTGGGCTGCTGGGCACACGCACGGCGCAAGGTCTTCGAGGTGCACGAGACGACAGGTTCGCCGATCGCCGCCCAGGCGCTGGCGCGGATCGGCGCGCTCTACGCGATCGAGCAGCAGGTCCGCGGCAAGCCGCCCGATCGGCGCCTGGCGGCCCGGCGCAAGCAGGCCGTCCTCTTGTTGGCCGAGCTCGAGGCCTGGCTCGAGGCGCAGCTGGCACGGCTGCCGCCCAGAAGCGGCCTGGCCGGCGCCTTCCGCTACACCCTGGCCCACTGGAGGGCGCTCACCCGCTACAGCGAGGACGGCCGCCTGGAGATCGACAATAACCTGGCCGAGAACGCCCTGCGCCCGCTGGCGCTCGGCCGCAAGAACTGGCTCTTCGCCGGCTCGGACGCCGGCGGCCAAAGGGCCGCGCTGCTCTATTCCTTGATCGTCACATGCCGCCTCAACAGCATCGACCCCACCGCCTACTTCCGCGATGTGATGGCACGAATCGCCGAGCACCCGATCAACAAGATCGAGGCGCTGCTGCCTTGGAAATGGGCCACCGAGAAAGCCGGGCCGTCCGCCCGAGCATGCTACCACCCCAAAACGTGACCGGGGAATGTGGGGTCCGTGAGACGCTTACGGTCAAGCCGCGACAGTATTGCGAAATCATGTTGGTTAAGAAATCACGAAAAATACAGCTTTAATAAGATTGAGCAGGGTTCGCCACTATTTTGAGATTGGGACGGTGCGAACCTCTACGAAGGATCGTTCACCGTGAAGCTCGCAGGCAGCTAAGACAGCGGATCGCCGGGGCCCGGCAGGATTTCGCCGCGAGGACAACTACCCGCTCTGACCGGTTCTGGGCGGAGGGGGAGTGGCGCGCGTCTACATATGCAGGATTGCCCGGCTCCCCAACGCGGTACTGACCTCCGGGGTACAGACTTCTGACAGTTCCTGTCTCGCTCGGCCGCCCGTGGCTCACGAGGCGCAATTGCCGAATGTCGCTTTCGGGCCACCTCCGGCCCTGCCTACTCGCCCCGGGACGGGTCGGCTGCCAGGGGTCGAGCGGAAGGAACGCGTCGAAAGCCGACCTTCAGGCTCGTGCTTCAGCTATCGGGGGTATTGCTGTCGCGGCCGCGGCATCTCGGATTGGCACTTCATAGCCACTGGCGGTCATGTTCCTACTACCGACCACCTCCGACCCATCCCAACGAAACCGGCCTGGTCGGAGTTGACCTTTCCCCGGTCCAATTCAGGCAAGGATCAACACCGTCAATAGGCGTCGGCCACCGCCTCCTTTACCAGGCGACTCAACTGATCGTAGCCAAAACTGGGCATGGGCCGTCCATTGACGAAGAATTCAGGGGTGGCCCGGACATTGAGGGTCCGACCATCCTGCACATCCCTTTGAATCGTTTGGACGAGCTCGGGACGATTCATATCGGCCGAAAACCTTTCCATGTCCAAGCCCAAGACGCGCAAGACGGTCAGAGCACGCATTGGCTGGGACCTGTGGTTGACCACCCAGCGATCCTGGCTGCGGAACAGCAGCTCCAGGGCTTGCCAAAACTTACCCTGATAGCGGGCCGCCTCCAGCATTCTGACCACTTGGTCCGAGCCGGCGTGGAGCGGGGCGTAGCGCACCATCACTCTTACCTTGCCCGGATACTGGTCGATCAACCGCTTCACAAGGGGATAGAAGTCCCGGCAGGTCCCGCAAGCGGGGTCGAAAAATTCCACGATGGTGACCTTG
Organism: uncultured Kiloniellales bacterium; assembly: GCA_947259625.1. Lineage (GTDB taxonomy): Bacteria > Pseudomonadota > Alphaproteobacteria > Kiloniellales > JAKSDN01 > CAMYKD01. Next base: position 4,200 of record CAMYMY010000322.1, read on the forward strand.
GCGTCGTCGGGTCCCTTTATGGGGGCTCCTTCCCGCTCCAGCGCGCTCTGGTTACGGCTGACGGATGCACTCTGTTGATACAGCACCACGGCAACGGCAAAGGCCAGCACGAGCAGCCCGGCGACGGAGATGAACAGGGTTTTCCGATTCATGATGATTCCATCCTATGCGCGAAAAGCAACAAGACGCCAACGAGGGTAAAGGTAAAGAGAGACATGACGGGTATGCTCACGAACCCGAGCAGAGAGATGTGGGTTTCCGAACAGGGGATGCCCTGCACACAGGGTTGAACCCTTTCCGGAATGATCCCGGCAACCAGGAGTACGTGGAACATGGCGATGAGCCATCCCACACCTGCCAGTGGGCCGGCATATCGCACAACCTTGGGCTCGTAGGGGA
>CAMYMY010000323.1 GCA_947259625.1 uncultured Kiloniellales bacterium
TGAAGCCGTCGAGGTCGAAATCCAGTAGCGCATCCGCAGGATCGAGCGGATCGAGGCCGGCAATGGTATCCTCGTAGGCGTCCGGCATGCCGTCGCCGTCGTCGTCGGGGTCGGCGTTGTTGCCGATGCCGTCACCGTCCGTGTCCAGCCACTCGGTCGGGTCGGTCGGAAGGGCGTCGAAGGCATCCGGGAAGCCGTCGCCGTCGCTGTCCAGGGTGGACAGGAAGCCGGGAAACATGGCGTAGCTGGCGGAGCTGCCCGAGCCGAGCGGCGAGGACTGTCCCACCGTGCCGAGCAGGCTGTAGCCGGTCGAGGAGCTGCGCCCGCCGCCCGACGCGGCCGTCGCGCTCTCGAGTCCATAACTCGCGCTCGAGGCCAGCGCCGCCCGGGCCTCGCCGTTGGCGAACAGCCCGAGAGCGAGGACCAGGCCCGACAGCAGCGCGGCGCGTGCCGTCCCCTGCCGGTCGATTGCATGCCGCTTGGGCGACGAGAATGACATTATCAGATCCTCCATTCCTTCCGGCCTTCGGGTCCCGGTTCCGCGCGGGTTGCGTTCTTCGCCGCGCGGCCTTGGCGACCCTGCCGCACCGGGCGCCGACCGACCTGGCCGGGGAGCCTTCCTGTGCAGCGCCGAGGTCCCATTCCACCTGCTGATCACCACCTGACCTCCTCATCGACCGGAGCCCGCCGGGTCGCCCCCGACGGGCCCCATCGATCGCTTAAGGCGTTGCGCAAATCGCGTAGACGGTGACGTTGATCGGGTTAACCAGGTCGGTATTCTGGACAACGGCTGTCCACGTGGCGGCAGTGGCAGGGTAGCTGCTCTGGACGTTGACGGTCGCCTCGGGTATTTGCCACCCGCCGCCAAGAACCACCTCCGCCCCGACGCACGAGGCCGTGATCGTGCCGGTCGTGCTCGCGGCAACTGAGGTGGGCGCTGTGGGCGAGAGCCGCACGATGGTGCCCGTCAATCCGGTGTCCGTGGTGTGCGGACCGACCGCCGTCACCGCCTCGGCGTCCGTGTAGCGGGTGGTGTGCGGACCGACCGCCGTCACCGCCTCGGCGTCCGTGTAGCGGGTGGTGTGCGCACCGACCGCCGTCACCGCCTCGGCGTTCGTGTAGCGGGTGTGGTGGGCATCGACGGTCGCGGCGTGGGAGTTGAGCTCCGTCTGGTTGGCCGTGTCGAAGCCCAACTCGGTCTCGACCACGCAGGCCGTACAGGTCAGGTCGGAGGCCGCCCCGCCGACGTCGTCCGCCGCGCAGGTCCAGGCCCCGAGGACCTTTTTCGCCACCTGGCCGTCGGCACAGGCCAAGCCCGCCAGCTCATCAGTGTTCGTGGTGTGCGGACCGACCGCCGTCACCGCCTCGGCGTCCGTGTAGCGCGCGTGGTGAGCGGCGGCACTTCCGCCATGCGCGTCGAGCTCTGCCTGGGTGGCCGTATCGAATCCGAGTTCGGCCTCCACCACGCAGGCGGTGCAGGACAGGTCACCGGACACAACCGCGACGGCCGCCGCTACGGAAGCGTTGGCCCGTTGGGCGTAGCCCACGGAGGTCAACGCCTGGCGGGGCGTCATCTCCGCGTCGAGCCCGACGGTAATCCCCAGAAACACCGGAATGTCGAAGCTGGCCGGGTCGATCAGGTTGAGTGGATCCGCACCCAGGGTGACGTCGAACACGCCGTTCACCACCGAGACCCCGGTCTGGGTCTCCGTCCACAGCACGGTTCCGGCGGTCTCGGCGTCGTACAACGTGAAGGTCATATCGGTCGGGACGTTCACCGGCAGGCCCCCGGAATCCGAGAGCGAGCCCTGATAGTTGATGGTCTGCGGGATCTGCGAGTGACCCAGCGACGGGGCTAGAACCAGAACCGACAGAAGAGCCAAGGCCGTGGCCCAGCTCCTGCCCAAAACCAGGTGTTTCATAGTAGTCCTCCATTGGATCCCACACACAGGCCGACACAACCAAGCCCGTCTCGAAAAGAAGTATAAAAAGCCAAAGGTATACAAATCGTTTACAGACCGTTCACGAAATTGTAAAAATAACAAGAGTGAATCTTAATGCCTTTTTAATTAGCATTTTATATAGTTTTTATATATAATGAAATAGATATAATCAGTTGGCGAAATATGATAACTTATTGCAAGTCTCACAGTGAACTGTGCTTCGAGGGGTGTTTCATTGTGCAAATCTTACAATTACAATCTAAAGATGTAGCACCAAAGTAAGGGCCGGAGACGCCAACGCCCCACCGCTCGCAGTAACGATTCGAGTTGCACAGCGGGCGAAGTGGCAAGCCGGCGTCACCGTTGTCATCGGTTCGGATAGTCCCCGGTCCAGGGGTTGGCCGCCCGGGCGATTGCGCTGTCGGCAAGAGGCCTTGACCGCGTAAGGGTGATCACGGATGTTACCGCGCGCCCGCCGGGGCCGATTGCCGAGTCTTGCGGCATCCGCTCCATCCGGGATCGCCTGGACTGGAGGGCCGCAACTGCGAGCGGCCGAGTGAACGGGTCTGCTCGAGCCTATGGGGGCCCACACCACCGCCCTCCCGGGCTTGGTCCGACAAAGAGGATACGCTGTGACAGCCGAGGCTCGGACTTGACATCGCAGGCACCGAACATCGGCCGCGGCCCGCTGTCGCCCTTCGCCTGCCTCTGGCGGCATCGTGCGCTCGCGTGGCAGCTGACGGTCCGCGACGTGAAGGCGCGCTATCGCGGAGCGCTCCTGGGCCCGTTTTGGGCCATTTTTCAGCCCCTGCTCTACCTCGCGGTCTTCACCTTCGTGTTCACGGTGATCTTCCCGTCGCGCGGCGCGGTTTGGGGCGCGAACCGGGCGCGCGGCGCGGTTTGGGGCGCGAACCGGGCGGACTTCGCGCTTGCCATCTTCCTTGGTCTGATCGTCTTCTGGCTGGCGAGCGACTGCGTCACGCGGGCGCCAAGCCTGCTGCGCAGCAACACGGCACTGGTTCAGAACGTGGTCTTCCCGCTCGAGATCCTGCCTTGGATCACACTCGGCGAGGCGGTGTTCCATGCCGGCCTCCGGTTCCTCATATTTCTGGTGGCCTTCGCGGCGGTCCATGGCGGCGCGCCCTGGACCGTTTTCCTGCTTCCCCTGGTGATCGCACCGCTCGTGTTGATTATTCTGGGAATGTCATGGATCTTGGCCGCCCTCGGCGCGTTCAGCCGGGATCTCGAACAGGTGATCAACGTGATCGTAACGGCGGCGATGTTCATGAGCGCGATCTTCTATCCGGCGTCGGTCGTGCCGGAGGCTTATCGCGGCTATTTCATGTTGAACCCGCTCGCCTTCGCGATCGAACAGGCGCGCCGCGTCGCCATGTGGGGCGAACCGCCGGCCTGGGCCGCCCTCGGCGGTTTCCTGGTAGCGGGGCTCGTGATGGCGTGGCTCGGGCTGAGGTGGTTCGCACGGAGCCGCGGGAGGTTCGCGGATGTCCTCTGAGGTGGCGATCTGGGTCGACGGCGTATCGAAGCGCTACCAGCAGTCCGCCAAGTCCCGCCGGGGCGCCAAGCGGGTGTTCGCGGCCGGGAACGATCGGGGCGACGGCGAGCTTTGGACCCTCAAGGACGTCAGCTTCCGGGTCTATAAGGGTGAAACCCTGGGGATCATCGGCCGCAACGGCGCCGGCAAGACGACGCTGCTCCGCGTGATCAGCGGCATCACGCAGCCGACCTCGGGCAGCGTCAAGGTATCCGGCTCCATCGCACCGGTTCTGGCCTTGCAGTCGGGCTTCAACCCTCAGTTCAGCGGGCGCGAGAACATCTATTTCAAGTGCGCCGTCATGGGTCTGAGCCGGAAGGAAACAGACGAGCGCATCGAGCAAATTGTCGATTTCGCCAATATTCACGAGTTCATCGACAGGCCCCTGAGAACCTATTCCAACGGCATGCGCGCCCGGCTCGCCTTCGCGGTCGCCTTCCACGCCGAGCCCGAGATCCTGGTGATCGACGAGGTCCTGGCAGTCGGCGACGAGCCCTTCAGGCGGAAGTGTATGGCGCGCATCGTTTCGTTGAAGGAAAAGGGCGCGACAATCCTGTTCGTATCCCACGGCCCGGCCCTGGTATTGCAGCTCTGCGATCGGGCGGTCCTGCTCGACAATGGCGAGCTGTTGATCGCCGGCGACCCGAAACTGGTCATATCGAGCTATCAGAGGTTCATCTATGCGCCGCATGAGGAGCGCTCCAAGGTTCGGGCCGACCTAAGGGCCTTGGCGACGAACGGCGAGACGGACCACGGAGCGGTGCCCGCCGCCGCACCCCCGCCCCCCGCCGGAAAAGCGCCGTCCCGGGGGCCCAATGCGGACTTCGACCCAACCGTCGTTCCGGAAAGCACCGCACGGTCGGTGGCCCAAGGCGCACACATCAACGACACCGCAATCCTCGATCAGAAGGACAGGCGCGTAAATCTGCTTGCGCCCAGGCGCGAATACAAACTCGGCCTCAGGCTCGTCTTCCAGCAGCCGGCCGCGCGGGCGCGCGTTTCCATGATGATCAAGACGACCGAGGGCCTCGAGATCGGCGGCGCCTGGTCGCAACCGGACTGCGACAGCCTGGCGTTCGTCGAGCAGGGATCGCGCCTTCTGGTCACCTTCCCCTTCAGCACCCACTTGGCGCCGGGGGTGTATTTCGTCGACGTCGCGGTCTTCGCATTGATCGAGGGCAAGGAAACGTTGCTCCAGAGAATCGTCGACGCGACCGCCTTCCAAGTCCACCCCGACGAGGAGCGCCCGATCACCGGGCTCACCGACCTTTCGGCGATACCGGTCTGCGACGTCCAACTCCAGCCGGTGCAGAAGCACGCGGCGGGAACCCGCGAACCGGCCAAATAGGAACTGGCCGGACCGCTAGGGGGTCGGACCGGCCCATGGTTGCCAAGGCACGAGCAGACCCTTAAACCTGATCCGACGAGCGTCGAGAAGAGAGCGTTATGGGAGATTCGACCGACAAGGGCCCGAGTGCGGCCGACGGCCCCACGTCGGCCCCAATCCGGCTAACGCAAACAGGAGCGCCTCCAGAGTGCCGACCCTTCCTTTGCCGTCGAAGTCGGCGCAAGACCGTTTGTTGCAAGGAAGACCGGTGCTTCTTCTGGCGAGGGTCTCGCCCGTCGCGAGGAGACCTTCGTGTCGATCGGTCACGATCAACTGATTGCCGAGGAAATTCACGACTTGCTACTCGAAAATTCCGAGGCGGAATGGGTTATCTATCGCCTGGGCTGCCGGATCTCAGAAATGCGTTGCCGGGGATCTTTGAGGTTCCCGTCGGTAGGGAAGTAAGCGTGGCTGAACGCGATACCAGAGTTGCGGCATGACCAAGCTTTCTGATCGAACCAGGGCACGCGGCGCTTTCGAACCGTTGCGTTACTCGCTTTGCTTCAGCCTGCCGCGCCGACTGACGGACGTGACTCCGTGGCAAGAGCACATCCCCTTCGCCTTTGCTTGCATGGAGATCGCCAAACCGCGGCAGTTCGTCGAGCTCGGCACCCACAAGGGCGATTCCTACTGTGCCTTCTGCCAGGCCGTCGAAGTCCTGCAACTGCCGACGAAATGCTACGCGGTGGATACCTGGCAGGGCGACAAGCAGGCCGGGTTCTATGGGCCGGAGATCCTGGCCGAACTGCAGGCTCATCACAATCCGCTCTACGGCCGCTTCTCCCGTCTCACACAGTCGACCTTCGAGGAGGCGCTGGTTCATTTCCCGGACGGCGATATCGACCTGCTGCATATCGACGGGCTGCACACCTACAAGGCGGTGAAGCACGATTTCGAGAGCTGGCTGCCCAAGATGAGCGAACGCGGTGTCGTCCTGTTCCACGACACGAACGTGCGCGAGCGGGGCTTCGGGGTCTGGAAGCTCTGGGCCGAGCTTCTGAAGACCTATCCCGGGTTCGAATTCACGCACGGGAACGGGCTCGGAGTGCTCGCCGTGGGAGAAAAAGCCCCGCCGGAACTATTGGCCTTGATGAACCTGCCGGACAAGGCCCGGCAGACCATCAAGACCTTCTATTCCGTGCTCGGCAATCGGCTCGCGCGTAGCCAAGAACTCGACCGCGCGATCGAGCGGCTGGGCCGCGAACTCGACGCGGTTAAGACCAACTTGGCCGATCGGCAAAAGGACATCGCCTGGCTGAACGACGAGGTGGCCGGCCGGCAAAGCGAGATCGAGCGGCTGGGCGGCGAGCTCGACGCGGTCAAGACCAACCTGGCCGATCGGCAAAAGGACATTGCCTGGCTGAACGACGAGGTGGCGTCCCGCCAGAGCGAGATCGACCGGCTGGGCGGCGAGCTGGAGGCTGCCCGGACCACAATCGTGGAACGGAACCTGCGGATCGCGGCGCTGTCGGACGATCTGGCGGACGTCCGAGCCGTCTCCGACGAGCGAGAGGCCGCGGCCTGCGGTCTCGAACAGAAAGTGGCCGAACAGGCGGCCGAGCTCGCCAGCCTGACGGATCGGCTGGGCGCCGCGGACCGGAAACTCGAGGCGCAGCGTCAACACAAAGAAAAATTGCTGCGCGAGCGAGAGGCGATCTTTGGGTCCACCTCTTGGCGTGCCACGGCGCCGCTACGGGCCTTGCGCCGCCTTTCGAATCAGGTTCCGCAGATCGTGGCGGCGCGTGGGAACGTTGCGGCGTGGTGGCGGTCGAGAAGACATGCGCGCGTACTTGCCGGGTCGCGCTTGTTCGATGCCGGGTTCTATCTTGCGTCCAACCCCGACGCGGCTCGGGCCGGTGCCGATCCGCTGACGCATTACCTCGCCATTGGCGCCAGGGAGAACCGGGATCCCCACCCGCTGTTCGATACGTCCTACTACCTCGAACAGGGTCCCGACTTCGCCGAGGCCGGCGTCGAGCCGCTGACCCACTACCTCGAGCGGGGCGCCGCGGAGGGCCGCGATCCCCATCCGCTCTTCGACGGCTCCTGGTACCTGGCGCAGAGCCCGGAGCTGGCAGCGGCGGGGACGAACCCGCTGGTTCATTACGTCGAGTTTGGCTGGCGCGAGGGCCGCCGCCCGAACCCGCTTTTCGATACTGGGCTGTATCTGTCGTCGAACGAGGATGTCCGCGAGGCCGGCCTCGAGCCGCTGACCCACTACCTCGAGCACGGCGCCGCCGAGGGTCGCGATCCCCACCCGCTCTTCGACGGCTCCTGGTATCTCGAGCACAACCCCGACGTCGCCGAGGCCGGCATCAATCCGCTGACGCACTACCTCGAGCGGGGCGCCGCGGAGGGCCGCGATCCCCATCCGCTCTTCGACAGCTCCTGGTATCTCGAGCACAACCCCGACGTGGCAGAGGCCGTCGCCGAGCCGCTGACCCACTACCTCGAGCGGGGCGCCGCGGAG
>CAMYMY010000324.1 GCA_947259625.1 uncultured Kiloniellales bacterium
TACATCGGGCTGGAACTCGGAACCGGTGCCCCGAGACGGGCGTTCACGGGCCTCGAGGTGCCGCCGCCGATGCTGGCCGACGAAGCGGGCCGCAAGTTCCTGCTCCAGGCGGACAGCCTCGGCTCGCTGAACCCCGGGTCGCCGATCTACTATCGTGGCCTGGAGGTGGGCGAAGTGCTCGGCTACGAGCTGGTCGGGCAGGGCCAGGGCATTCGGGTCGATATCTTCATCAAGGAGCCGCATGACCTGCTGGTCCGGGCGAACAGCCGGTTCTGGAACGCCAGCGGTATCGACGTGTCGGTCGGCGCCGAGGGCTTCACCGTCTCGACCGCCTCCGTGGAAGCCCTTCTGGCGGGCGGCGTCTCTTTCGACACGCCGGCCAGCGCGACGCGCCTCGAACCGGCAGCGGAAGGCACCAGCTTCAAGCTGTTCGACGACCGTGCCGACGTCAGCGAGGCCTCCTACACCGAAAAGACCCCCTACGTGGCCTACTTCGACGGCTCGGTCAGGGGCCTGCAGGTCGGCGCGCCGGTCGAGTTCCGCGGCATCAGGATCGGATCGGTGACCGACGTGGCGCTCGAGATCAACCGGAAGACCACGTCCGTTCGCATACCCGTGACGTTCCAGATCGAGCCGCAGCGGGTGAACATGCTCGATGTCACAGGGGCGGAGATCCCGGAGAATAGCGATCCCTATGCGGGCATGGCGCGTCTCGTCGAACGTGGACTGAGGGCGCAGCTGCAAAGCGGCAGCCTGCTGACCGGCCAGCTGCTCGTCGAGCTCGACTTTCATCCGGACAGCCCGGCGGCCGAATTGAGGACCAAGGGCAGGTATGCCGAGATCCCGACCGTGCCCTCTGACCTGGAGGAGATCAAGCAGTCGGTCGAGCAGGTGCTGGCCAAGGTCGGCGCCCTGCCCATGGAAGAGCTGGCCGGAGACCTGCGCAAGACGATTCAAAACGCCAACCAGACCCTCTCCGATCTCCAGGTCCTGGTGCGCAATGTCGACGGCAAGGTCGTGCCGCTGCTGGCCAGCCTCGAGGACACCTCGCAGGCGGCCGAGGACGCCTTGCTGCAAGCCAAGACGACCCTGATCTCGGCGGACGGATTCGTCGGGGAGAGATCCGAGGTGCGCTACGACCTCTCGCAGCTCATGAAGGAGCTGACCGAGGCGGCCCGTTCCATCCGCTTCCTGACCGACTATCTCGAGCAACATCCCGAGGCCTTGCTCCGCGGCAAAGCCGGATCGGAGGATTGATCATGCACCGCAACCCATCGCGCCTGGCCGTCCTTGTCCTGGCCGCCGCCCTGCTGGCCCCGGCCGGCTGCGCCCAGACCCAGCCCACCGACTTCTACATCCTGTCCAGCCTGCCGCCCTCGGCGGCCGCGAGCCTGGGCGCCGACGCGGACAAGCTGTCGCTGGGCGTCGGCCCCGTGGTCCTGCCGGCCTATCTCGACCGGCCGCAGGTCGTTGCGCTGGCCAGCTCCAACAAGCTGCAGCTGGCCGAGTTCGACAAATGGGCGGAGCCCCTCCAGGACAACTTCTCGCGGGTGCTGGCCGAGAACCTCTCGATCCTCCTGGGGACCGACCGCGTCGCCAAGCTGCCGCAGCGCCGCGCCACGGCGCTCAACTATCAGGTCACGGTCGAGGTCCTTCGTTTCGACGCCGACCTCGACGGCACGGCCTCGCTGATCGCGCGCTGGAACATCCTCGGCAAGGACGGCAAGAAATCGCTGGCCATGCGCAGGTCGAGCTTCACCGAGACGAGCGAGCCCAAAGGCGACCACGAGGCGGTGGTCGCCGCGATGAGCCGCGCCGTCGGCGACCTCAGCCGGGAAATCGCCTCGACGCTCCAGACCCTCGGAACCAAGTGACCCAGGAGCGGGTGCGGGCTGCCTAGGCTCGGCCTCGATCGGCGCGCCGCCGCTGGGCCGGATGGTCGAGCAGATGCGCGACTCCGACGGCGACAGCCTCTCGGACATCATCTGGCGCAACACCAGGATCGGCGGGGTGCCCCTCGTCCGGGACGTGCAGTAGGTGCGAAAGACCACGCCGCGCCGCGGCATCGACCTCGCGTTACGGCCACGTTCAAGGGAGGGTATCGCACCCTATTTCCGCGGCGATGCCAGATCCCAAGCGGGCGGCGCGCCGCCGAAGGCCGCTGTCGCGGTCCCGGCGGCGGGTCCTCAGAGCATCGTGCCCAGCAGGGCGGCGGTGTCGCTCATGCGGTTGGAGAAGCCCCATTCGTTGTCGTACCAGGACATGACGCGCACCAGCGTGCCGTCGACCACATGGGTGCCGTCCAGGTCGAAGACCGAGCTGGCCGGGCTGTGGTTGAAGTCGACCGAGACCAGCGGCTGGGCGTTGGCCTCGAGGACGCCCTTCAGCTCGCCGGCCGCGGCCTCCTTGATCGCCGCATTGATCTCCTCGGCGCTGGTCGCGCGCTTGGCGTCGAACTTCAGGTCGATCAGGCTGACGTTGGGCGTCGGCACGCGCAGGGCCACGCCGTCCAGCTTGCCCGCCAGCTCCGGCAGCACCAGGCCGACGGCGCGCGCCGCGCCGGTCGAGGTCGGGATGATCGACACGGCGGCCGCGCGGGCGCGCCGCGGGTCCTTGTGCAGGGTGTCGACCGTGGGCTGGTCGCCGGTGTAGGAGTGGATCGTGGTCATGAAGCCGCGCTCGATGCCGACGGTGCGGTGCAGCACGTGGGCCACCGGGGCCAGGCAGTTGGTCGTGCAGGACGCGTTCGAGACAACGCTGTGGCTGCGCTCCAGCTTGTCGTGGTTGACGCCGTAGACCACGGTCAGGTCGGCGCCCGAGGCGGGCGCCGAGACCAGCACCTTCTTGGCGCCACCCTTTAAGTGCGCCGAGGCCTTGTCCTTGCTGTTGAACAGCCCGGTGCACTCCATCACGATATCGACGCCGAGGTCGCCCCAGGGCAGCTTGGCCGGGTCGCGCTCGGCCAGCACACGCACCTCCCGGCCGTCGATCGCGATGGCGTCGTCCTTGGCCTCGACCTCGCCCGGGAAGCGCCCGTGGACGGAGTCGTACTTCAGGAGGTGGGCGTTGGCCTCGGGCGTGCCGAGGTCGTTGATGGCGACGAACTCGATGTCCGCGCGCTTGGCTTCCATGGCGGCGCGGAACACCAGCCGCCCGATCCGCCCGAAACCGTTGATGCCGACCCGCAATGCCATGTCTTTACTCTCCTCTCATTGAAAGGTTCTTCGAAGCTCAGAGCCTGACCCAAATTGAACGAAGGTAGATCATCGCGTTAGCAACGCCACGCCAGAGCTTGTCATGGCCGGACTTGATCCGGCCATCCAGGAGTTGCAGGCATCGAACGTTGTCCTGGATCGCCGGGTCAAGCCCGGCGATGACAAGAAGGGTCTCGCTAACACATTGATATCGTGCATTTCGTTTCGAGTCGGACTCTCAGGCGTAGGTGCCCAGCGTCGCCTGGCCGTTGGCTTGGGCGCGCTCGAACAGGGCCGCCTGGGCGGATTCCAGGTTCTCCGGCTTACCGGCCCAGGCCTTGAGCGGCGCGGCCTGCAGGGCGCGGCCGTAGGAGAAGCTGAGCTTCCAGGGCGGCCTCTCGCCCAGCTTGTTCATCGCATTGAGGTGCAGGGTGGCGACCTCGTCGCTCTGCCCGCCTGAGAGGAACACGATGCCGGGCACGGCGGCCGGCACCGCGCGCTTGAGGCAGCGGACCGTGCGCTCGGCGACCTCCTGGACGTCGGACTGATTGGGAAAGTCCGTGCCGGAGATCACCATGTTGGGCTTGAGCAGCATGCCCTCCAGCTCGACCTCCTGCACGGCGAGCTCGTTGAAGACGCTGCGCAGCACCTCCTCGCACACCAGGTCGCAGACCTCGATATCGTGATCGCCGTCCATCAGGACCTCGGGTTCGACGATCGGCACCAAGCCGGCCTCCTGGACCAGGGCTGCGTAGCGGGCGAGCGCGTGGGCGTTGGCCGTCACGCAAGCGGCGCTCGGTATGTCCTCGCCGATGCGGTAGACCGCGCGCCACTTGGCGAAGCGCGCGCCGAGCTCGGCATATTCGTTCAGGCGGGCACGCAGGCCGTCAAGGCCCTCGGTGACGGTCTCCCCCGGGAAGCCGGCCAGCGGCTTGGCGCCGGTGTCGACCTTGATGCCCGGCATGATCCCGGCATCCTGGATGATCTCGACCAGGGACGTGCCGTCGGCGGCGTCCTGGCGGATCGTCTCGTCGAACAGGATGACGCCGCTGATGTGCTCGCCGACGCGCGGCGTCGAGAACAGCATCTCTCGGTAGTCGCGCCGGCTGGCCTCGGTCGAGTCCACGCCGATGCCGTCGAAGCGTTTCTTGATGGTCGGCGCGCTTTCGTCGGCCGCCAGGATCCCCTTGCCGTCGGCGACCAGCGCCTTGGCCGTCTGCTCCAGCGTCGCTTCCGTCATGGGCTGCACTCCTCCGTCTACTTCACCCGCCGGCGTGTCCTAGAGGCGTTCCTTGACGGCCTGGACGACGGCGTCGGGTGTGATGTTGAAGTGTTGGTAGAGGTCTTTGGCGGGGGCCGAGGCGCCGAAGCC
>CAMYMY010000325.1:0-1789 GCA_947259625.1 uncultured Kiloniellales bacterium
AAAGAAACTCCAGCAGGTCGATGTTGTGCGCTGGGCTCTCGGACATTCGATCGAGGATCTGAAAGAATTTGGCGCCGCCCTTGGTTTCGTTGTGGAGTGTGCCCAGGAGGCTTTCCGTGGTCCAGGTGCTCTGGCTGCCCCAGGGCGTGGATAGAACCGTTTCGTCGATCAGGGCGCAGAGCGCGTAGCGGGCCGCATAGGTGGTCTCGGACCCGGAGCCGAAGTTGCGTGCCTTGGTCTCGAATTCCTTTATCGTGGCGAGCACGCTGTCACGCAACCCGGGAACGTCGTCGTGGCGTGCCGTGTTGCGCAAGCGCCGGATCAGGGCGAAGGCCGTGGCCGCGGCGCGGATCAGCGGGTTTTTGGTCGTGCTCTCGACGACCGGCGCCGGTCCACCGGGCCGCGCCATGGGCCGGGGCGGCTCGACGGCTTCGCTCTGCGTGCGTCGCCGGCCGCCGGGGGCCGGCATGATGATCGTCCGTTCGAGGTCTTCCGGTTCCGAATCAAAATCGGAAAAGGGATCTTTATCCGACATCTACATCACTGCCTGATCGCCCAGAGGGCCATTTCAAGGCCGGGAAATTTGCCCGCCACGTGAATCGCAAGGCCGCCCGAGCGTTCCAGCTCCTTCCAGAATTGACCCTTGGTATCGAGCGCGAAATAGGTCACGCCCGCATGATAGGGAATTTGCCGCGGCGCCACCGGCAAGGCGTTCAGCCCTATCCCCGGAAGCGCCCGGTTCACAAGCTCGCGGATCTTCTCCACGGGTCCAATCTTGACCTGGGCGGGAAAGTTCCGGCGTAGTCCTTCGACCGGCACGTCCGCGTTTACTGCCAGCACGAAGGTGGCTTCCGACAACAAGGCCTTGTCGGAGATCATGGCCACCCGTATGCCGTACTTGCGCTCCTCTAGCGGTATGGCGACCGCCGTGCGCTCGAAGACCATGCTGAGCGATTGCCGCAAGGAGGTCATGACCGGCTCGAAAGTCTCCTTGAGCGCATCCTGCCGGTACTCCGGGAAAGCCGGCGGCCGCTTGTTCTGGGTTCCGAAGGTGGCAAGCTCTCCGGCCATCTCCGCCAAGAAGCGATACAACGTCTCGGGGTGCACATCCGGCACGCGCGATAAATGGGCGACCAGCGGCTCATAGCGGTTGACCGCCTGCAGAAGCAGGAAATCGGCGATCTCGGCGGCGCCGCCGCGGCCCGATTCCGAAACCCGGCCCGCCAGACTTTCGCCGCGCTGGTGGAGCAGACCCTCGAGCTCGTTCACGAAGCCGCCGAGTTTGCCGGCGGCGTGAAAGTCGATGCACGACGGGATGAAGTCCTCATCGAACACCACGGTCTTGTCCGCGCCCACCTGGACAATGCGAGCCAAGCCCAGGCAGTGATACCCGCTGCGCTCCTCGTCCTCCAGCATCAACCGGAAGTTCAGATGGCCGACCTGTATCTGGCTGGCACCCTCGCCGCCGCCGCTGCTGTCGTGGACCTCCGACTCCTCGACGGCATATCGCAGCATACCGTTGCCCACGCCGCCGTGGTCGACGTCCATGCCCCGCGCATCGCGCACCGGCAAGGCCAGAAACACCGTCGCGTTCTCGATCTTCTCACTCAGGTCCAGTGCTTCGGGGGCGGCGGCTTCCTCCGGCAGATCGAAGGGAGTCCCGTCGGGCATGACGCCCCTGGAACGAGTCAGGGCGAACTTGCCGGTCTGCAGCAGGTCATGGTCGATCTTCAACTCCTTGAAGCCCCAGGCGTAGGGTCGGAAGCCAGCCGAACTCTGGCGCACCAGG
>CAMYMY010000325.1:1857-6412 GCA_947259625.1 uncultured Kiloniellales bacterium
AGCTGCGGCTGACCGCGGCTCCGAAAAGGCGACGCCGAGCGGTCATCAATCTACTTCGACGATCTTCACGGCCAGCCGACCGAAATCGATCTTCAGGTCGGTCGACTCGCCCTCGGGTACCTCGGCCACGGCCCGCCACGCGGCGTTCTCGATGTCCCGATAGCCCGCGATAAAGCCGACGAAGCGCGTCTCTGGCTGCAGCTCGCGCTCGAACTCGAGCTTGTCGCCGGGCCGCAGCTCGATTTCCTCCTTGCCCTTGAGGTCGTCGCCCAATTCAGCCACGTCGCTGTCGTACAGGGCGAAGAAGGACGCGTTATTGAACGCCGTGGGCGACTTGAGCTCGTACATCCGCACGACCAGCGGCGACGCCTGGCCGTCGTAATCCGGATTCAAGTCTTCGGCCGCGACAATATTCGCCTCTATCGTGGTCGCGCCGGGCTCGAATATCTTATCGATGAGCGCCGAGGTGACCCCCGAGGCCGCAGCCGCACATCCCGACAACACGGGCACGACCATGCCGAGGAGCAGCAAAACCCGGGCGGTCTGCTTGTTGACAGGTCTCATGCTCCGATCCTTCCCATTTACTCTTTTCGCACCTCCCCCACCGGTTCGGACTTCAGGTGCGGCGTTTGCCCTGCTTGCGCACCTGATCCTCGTAAGCGCGACCGAACTCGCGCCCGAACACGCGTTGGAAATCGTCCTCGGCTTCCACGGCGATGTTCTGGTACAGGCGAGTGAACTCGTCCCTATAGCGGGATTTCTTTGCCGTCAACAGTGTTCCGATGCCCTTCTCCTGACCGATCCGTGCCTCGAGAGCATTGGGATCGAAGCGCGCCAGGAGGCTGGTCAAGGCCACTTGCATGCCGGCCAACACGGCCACCTGATGGGCCTTGATGTCGTCGAGAGCCTCTTGGATCGCGTCGACGGGCGGCAGATACCCTTTGCCGTGCTTGGTGAGCAGCGCGATCAAGGCATCGTCCACGCCGAGCGAAAACTTCAAGGGGTTGTTTTCGACCGGCTGAATGATCGTCTGGGACAGGCGGAATTCGCTCTTGATGCTGCTGCGCGCCGCCAGCACCTCCATCAATCCCTGCACGACCTCGCGGAAAAGCGTGCCGAGCATCTCCAGCGTCTGTGCGATCTCCGCCTCGGGGATTTCGACCTCGCTCAGTCCGGCACCCGCGTAGAAAGCCTCGAGCGCTTTTTTTGCGGCTATTGCCGGCGGCTGCGCGGCCGGTTGGGGCGCCCGAGGAGCCTGGGACGGGGCCGCCGTCGGCTGTTCCGGCGGCAGCGGCGGCGGCGCCTCGCTCTCGGCCAGATCCGGCCCTGGCGTCGCGGCCGGGCCAAAGGGGTCGTCGCTGTCCGGCCAGGACGACGTGCCACCGGATTCCGCATGCTGGGCCGGCGCTTCGGCGGGTGTCAATTCCTCGTCCCAATCGTCCGGGATTTCCGGAGCCGCGTCGGGGACCGGCTCGGGAACCTGCAGGAAATCCTGGTCCAGGGGCGCGTGCTCCATCTCGGCGGTGAAATCCGCGGATACGCTTTCGCCGGCGGGCTCCGGCGCGAAGAAATCGTGACCGGATATGGAGCCGGGCTCCGCTTGCTGCTCGCGCGCGGGCTCGAGATCTTCTGAAATGCCTAGGATGTCATCCAGCGACGCATCGGTAACCGAAGGCTCTCCCGGGAGTTCGGGGAAGGTCGCCACGGATTCGCCTTCCAAGGCGCCGTCGTGTCCGGCCGGGGCGGTGCCCCGCTGTTCGCTCACACTCACTTCGATTTCGAAATGGCTGACCCGGAGATGGTCGCCGTCCTTTAAGGCAACGGAATTGCCTTGGCCGATGGGCGTATCCGACCGGTTGAGAAAAACCCCATTGGAGCTCATGTCGATGAGCAGGTATTGGCCACCGGCCGCTTCAATAGCGCAGTGTTGCTTGGACATGACCCTTTCGGGATCGGGCAACACCCAGTCGTTCTCCAGCCCCCGACCAATGGTCAGAGTGCCCGTCTCGAGGACCCTCGAGCAATCCGCTTCCGGCAGCAACCGGTCGAAATCTTTGACCTGTAAGGTCAGGGACACGACTGCACCTTCCCTCGCCCGACGCCTAGCTGGCGGCGCCTCTGCAGCTCGTCGGCTAACACATTGACAAGACAGCCTCTCGTTCCAGCGCCGAGAGGCGATCTCTCGCCTTAAGGTTAGCACAGAGCGTTGCGGGATGCTAACCCACGACAGACTGCGCCTTCGCCTTGAAGACCAGTGAATGCGGGCCCACCGCACCCTATGACAGCACCCGCCAATGGAACTGTTAAGCGTTTGATCACCGGAAAGAAATCCATCTCTTCATGGTCGGGTCTGGGCCCCGGCCGCACCCGAAGCGCCCGAACCACGGCAACCAGCGTTTCCATATCTCGCGCTGCGCCCGCAACGACACCGCCTGCAAACCCACTCGACGCTCGAAACCGCGCCGGTCAGCGTGGTCATCGCTTCCTTCGCTCCTCCCTGCTGTCTTTTATGTGGTTATTATTGCTTGATTGTCCCGGGACGTCCCATCTTTTGCAACTTCAAAATAGCGTGCCTGCCGAGGGGCGCAACGCACCGCCCGGCCGGACCATCGCCGGGGTTCGATAACGGATTCCGGCGGGAGACCGCGCTTGGTGTCGCCCTCCGAGGAGACCGGCGATGCTACCTCACCCTTCGGTACAAGGCCAGGAAGGAGGATTGGGCGAGAACCCGCGAACCTTCGTCGTGTTGGCCGCTCTGATCTCTCACCTCGACGGAATAGCGAATGTGGGGAATGCCGGCACTGTCGGTGACCACCTCCAGCACGCGCGCGGTCTCTGTGACGTTGGCCGAGAGCAAGCGGGCGAAGGACATGCCTTCGCGGACATCCTGCGCCGTTCCCTGGCCACGGGTGCGCCGTCCCGGCAACGGAATACCGAGATCGCGAAGAACAGAACCTACCCTCTCAAGCATCCACACGCTCCTGTGATGGAAAACCACACTCGATGCGGGCAGCGGCACTGTATTTGCCGGACCTGTCCGAAATCTCGACGGTTCCACCAATATGCCACTAATATTGTCTATACTCCTACCTCTTAATTCGGAGTTCGCGCAACCGGAAATCGCCAGACTGGATCATTGTAATCCTTTGCAACATCAGCAATTTATCTTGGATTTTGGTCAAGAACGACAGGCACTAATAGACTAATGCTCAATATAGCGCAGTCAGACGTTGCCGGTCACGCGGTATCCGGTGTCAAATTTGTGCTCCGCGCCGCCACAGACCCGGGGATCGCATGATGCCAAAGCTCATTGATAGTCCGGGCGGTGCGGCTGGTCAGATCACCTCGTCCTTGCGGTCGCCGGTCTCGCCGAAGCGGCTCAGGCTCGGTTGTCGCAGGCCTTGGTAGAGAGCCTCGATGCGGCTGTTCACCGCGCGGTTGTTTTGCTCGAAGAGACTGTTGCCGGCGCGGTCGCTCTCGACCAGGAAGGGGCCGATGTTCTCGACCTCGAAAACCCAGAGCGCCTGGGCGATGCCCAGCTCCTCGATCCAGTGGGCACCCAGCACCCGCTTGATGCCGCGGCCCAGAAGCGCGCCGGTGCCGTAGCCGACGGTGGTCAGGTAGACGGCGCCGTTCGGCACGAAGACCTCGCGGTAGTCGGCTTCGCTCATACCGCCCTTGCCGATGATGACCTTGCAGCCGGAGACCTCGAACCATTTCGGCAACTTCTTGGCAAAACGGAAGCTCGCCGTGGCCGTGACCGCACCGACGGTGTAGCCGCCGTCCGGACCCACCGCGGCGGCCGGCGAGCAGTGGAAATTGACGTTGCTGAGCGCCTTCAGGTCGACCGGCGGCTCGACCCCCTCGTCGAGGATGCGTCGGTAGACGCCCTCGCGGCCAGTATAGATGACGCCGTTCAGGAACACCACGTCGCCCAGCTCGAGCGCCGCGATGGCGTCGGCCGAGACCGGCGTGGTCAGCCGGACTTCCTTAAGCCCGCCGTGCTCTGAGTCCATTCGACCGTGTCCCGTCTCAGGTAGGGGGTGAACCACTGCGGATCGATGCGCTGTTCGACCCGGCCGTCGGCGTGGATGCGCGCCACCGCGCGCCGCGACGACAGGCAAAAGCAGTGCACGCTCATCGGCATCCCGCCGGTATGGGTATAGCCGACCTCGATGTGGCAATCGACCACCATCGAGGAGCCGACGAAGCCCATCGCCCCCATGCCGATCGAGTTGCCGAGGTCCTTGAGCTCCAGCTCCAGCTTGGCGATCTCGGGGTCGGGATTGCGGTCGCCGACCACCCGCAGGCAGGCCGCCTGCTTGCCGAGCGTCATGCAGACGTCCTTGGAGCCGCCCAGCCCGACGCCGACGATGGCTGGCTGGCAGGCCAGGCCGCGCTTGCCGAAGGCGATCAGGGTATCGAGCAGGAAGCGCTTGATGCCGTCGATGCCGTCGCCCGGAAAGAGCATGCGATAGTCGCTGCCGAACAGGCCGCCCTTGTGCACCGTGGTGATGTCGAGCCATTCGGCCCCCGGCTCGAAGCTGTAGTCGAT
>CAMYMY010000326.1 GCA_947259625.1 uncultured Kiloniellales bacterium
GCCGCGTCAGCGGAGGCGCGGGGCGATCAGCAGCTTGTAGAACTCGACCACGACCAAGAGCGACAAGGCGACCGGCGCCACGATGAACCAGTCCGCCAGGCCGATCGGCTGCACGTCCAGCACCTCGCGCAGCCCCGGCAGGTACATGGCGGAGATGTGCAGGACTTGGGCGCCGAGCGCGGCGAAGACCACGAAGGGATTGGCCGCAACGGAAACCTTGAAGACCGAGCGCGTTTCGGACCGGGCGTTGAAGACGTGCACGTTCTCGAACAGCACGAGGAGCAGCAGCAGGAGGTTGCGCGCCGCGGCCGTGTCCATGCCCTGATCCAGGCACCAGCCATAGAAGACGAAGGCCACGGCGCCCACGTAGACCCCGGATATCAGGACCTGAACGATCATACGCCGGTCGAACAACGGCTGACCCGGCGGCCGCGGCCGGCGCTGGAGCACGCCGGGCTCGCCCCGCTCGAAGGCCAGTGCGACGGTCTGGGCCCCTTCGGTCACCAGATTGAGCCACAACAGCTGGACGGCGAAGAGGGGGATCGGCAGACCCGCGAGGATAGCGAAGAGAAACAGCGCGATCTCGGCCAGACCCATGGCGATCAGCAGGAAGATCAGCTTGCGTACGTTGTCGTAGGCGATGCGGCCCTCCTCGACGCCGCCGACGATGGAGGCGAAGTTGTCGTCGGCGAGCAGCAGCTCGGCGGCGCCGCGCGCCACGTCGGTCCCGCCGCGGCCCATGGCGACACCTATGTCGGCGGCCGAGAGCGCCGGCGCATCGTTGACCCCATCGCCGCTGACCGCGACGACCTCGCCGGCGCGCCGCAGGGCCTGCACGATGGCGAGCTTCTGTACCGGCTCGACCCGGGCAAAGACGCGTGCGCCCGCCACCCGCCGGTCGAAGGCATCCGGGTCGTCCCGGGCCTCGGCCAGCTCCGCGCCGGTCGCCACCTCGCCCACGTCCCGGGCGATATCGAGTTGGCGTGCGATGGCCAGCGCCGTATCCGGATGATCGCCGGTGACCATGACGACAGTGATTCCGGCGGCGCGGCACCGCGCCACGGCCTCGGGCACCTCCGGGCGCACCGGGTCGATCAAGCCTACCAAGCCGAGCAATTCCAGATCGCGCAGGGCCTCCGGCGCCGCGGCGAGCGCAGCGTCCATGGCCACGGTGCCGCGCGCGACCGCGATCACCCGGTAGCCGTCGGCGGCCAACCGATCGGCCTCGGCGAGCGCGGCGACCCGGTCCAGGCCCGCGCACATGGGCAGCAGGACTTCGGCGGCCCCCTTGACGTGGGCGACGGCCTGCGCCTCGCCCGCTTTGCCCGCGCGGATGAAGCCGGCGCCATAGCGCCGATGCGGCTCGTAGGGGATAAGACCCAGTTGCGGCGCCGAGGCGCGCAGCGCCCGCGGGTCGAGACCGAGCTTCGCGGCCAGGACCAGGAAAGCGACGTCCACGGTATCGCCCAGATGCTCCACCTCGCCGCCGGTGAAGCGGATGCTCGCCTCGTTGCACAGCGCGCCGGTCTCGGCGAGACGCAGAAGAGCGGCCCGCTCCCCGGGCGCCGGTTCGCCTCCCGCCAGCACGACCGCGCCCTGCGGCCGGTAACCTTCCCCGCCGACCTCCGCCAATAGCGGCGGGACGCCCGCGCCGGTGCGCTCGGCGCCGAACAGGAGAACCCGTTTGACCGTCAGCTCGTTGCACGTCAGCGTCCCCGTCTTGTCGCTGGCGATCAGCGTACAGGCGCCGAGCCCCTCGACCGCCGGTAGGGCGCGGACGATCACGTTGCGGCGCGCCATGCGCGTGCTGGCGATCGACAGGGCCACGGTGATGGCCACCGGCATTCCCTCGGGGATGGCCGCCACGGCGAGCGCGACCGCGAACAGGAACACGGTGACGACCGGCAGGCCCTGTGCCAACTGGACGCCGGCGAGCAGGACGATCAGACCCAGGGTGACGAGGCCGACCACGCGGCTGAGCTGCTCGAGCCGAACCACGAGGGGCGGCGGCGCGGCCGCCCCCGACACCAAGGCCGCGGCGATCCGGCCGACCTGGGTCGCGCCGCCGGTTGCCGCGACCACGCCGGTCGCCCTGCCCAGCTGCACTGTGGTGCCGGCGTGCAGCATGTTACGGCGCTCCACAAGCGGCGTGGCCGGGGCGAGCACGGACTCGGCGTCCTTGGTGACCGGTGTCGATTCGCCGGTCAGTAGGGACTCGTCGACGGTCACCTCCCACCCCACCAGCAGGCGCAGATCGGCCGGCACCAGCGTGCCGGACTCCAGCTTCACAACGTCGCCCGGCACCAGCTCCAAGGCGTCGACCTGCCGGGGTGCGCCGTCGCGCAGCACGACGACGACGTTGCGGATCAGCGCGTCCAGCGCGGCGGCGCTGGTCTCGGCCGTCCATTCCTGGTAGGTGCCGATCGCCGCGTTGGACTGGAGCACCACGAAGATGAAGGCGGCGTCGGTGAACTCGCCGACACCGAGCGACACGGCGGTCGCGCCGAGCAGCAGGTAGACCAAAGGGTTCTTGAACTGGTGCAAATAGATCCGGACCAGGCCCGCCCGCGCGGACCGCGGCAGCTCGTTCGGCCCGTGGTCGCGAAGCCGCGCAGCCGCTTCGTCTTCCGCCAGGCCGTGCTCTGCGGAGGCCAGGACCGTCAGGGCTTCCGACGACGTCAGCGCGTGCCACGCGCGCGAGGCGAGGGTCGCCGGCCGCGGTTCCGGAGGATCCGCCCGGTCGGTCGCGCTTGGGGCCTCGGACTCCATCACGGGGAGCAGCATGCGAGGTTCCGCGCCGCGCAACAAGCGCCGCGTCAGTTCACGAACTGGCTGAGGCCCGGAAGGACGAAGTACAGAACCAGGGTCGTGCGGATAAGCATCGTCGGGCTCGTCCGAAATGCGTCTTGAGAAACGGTTGGTTTGCTACGACCGCCCCGTTTTCAGATACCCGGCTCGCCGGCCGGGGCGTCGAGGCTGCGCCACTCCTCGCCCGCGGCCACCAGGCAGCTCACGCCCTTGGGCGAGGTCACGATGATGGTCCAGGTGCCGCCACTGGTGTTGCTGAGGACCTCGACCAACTTGCCGTCGTTGCCCACTCCGATGGCCACCGAGGTCTCCTGATACTTTTGCGCCAGCTGCTCGACGATCTTCTTCCGCGTCTCGCAGGTAGGCGCCGCCGACGCGGCCGAGGCCACGATCGACAAGGCCGTGCCAAGGGTGAGAATCTTCCACATCGCTGCTTTTCCCGGTTCCGTGGTGTCCTTAGGGTTCGACTCGAACGCCCCTATCTAGGCACCAACTCCCCGGCCGGCTCGAAATGTGGTTTCGGGGTCTTCGGCCCCGTTCGTCTCGCCGCTCCCGGTGTGATCGCTCTTGCCTTCGGCCGAGCGAATCGGGAGCGTCCTGATGCTAGAGCTAGCGGAATGCGGCCCGGGGTTAAATCAGGTATTCCACGATCAGATATCTTACCTATGCGCCGGACGGCCGCTCCAAGGCCCGGGGCGTTCGGCGGACCAAGATCGCCGAAGAACGGGACGACGGTCGGCCGGGAGGACGAGTAGGCGCATCCCGGCGCGTCTCCGCCGTCACACGCGCAGCACCTTGCCCGGGTTCATGATGTTGTCCGGGTCGAGCGCCTGCTTGACCTGGCGCATCACCGAAACTGCCTCGCCGTGCTCGGCGGTGAGGAAATCCATCTTGCCGTAGCCGATGCCGTGCTCGCCGGTGCAGGTGCCGCCCATGGCGAGCGCGCGCAGCACCATGCGGTCGTTGATCTCCTGGCTCCGTGCCATCTCGGCCTTGTCGTCCGGATCGAGGATGAAGCAGACGTGGAAGTTGCCGTCGCCCACGTGGCCCACGATCGGCGCCAGGAGGCCGGACACCTCGATCTCCTGCTTGGTCTCGGAGATGCACTCGGCCAGGCGCGAGATCGGCACGCAGACGTCGGTCGCCCAGCCCTTGGCCCCGGGCCGCAGCGCGAGCGCCGCATAGTAGGCGTCGTGGCGGGCTTGCCAGAGCTTGCTGCGCTCCTCCTGCAGGGTCGCCCAGCGGAACGCCCCGCCGCCGTACTCGGCGGTGATCTCGCCCACCGTCTCGGCCTGCTCCTGCACGCCGCGCTCGCTGCCGTGGAACTCGAAGAACAGGGTCGGCAGGACCGGGTAATCGAACTCCGCGTACTTGTTGATCGCGTCCATCTGGACCTCGTCGAGCAGCTCGATGCGCGCCACGGGGATGCCCATCTGGATGGTGGTGATCACGGTATTGACCGCCCCGTCCAGCGTCTCGAAGGAACAGACCGCCGCCGAGACCGCCTCGGGGATGCCATAGAGCCGGAGCTGGATCTCGGTGATCACGCCCAGCGTGCCCTCCGAACCGATCATGAGCCGGGTCAGGTCGTAGCCCGCCGCGGACTTGCGCGCCCGCCCACCGGTCCTGATAATCCGCCCGTCGGCCAGCACCACCGTGAGGCCCAGCACGTTCTCGCGCATGGTGCCGTAGCGCACGGCGTTGGTGCCCGAGGCCCGGGTCGCGGTCATGGGGAAAGAACAGCCCGGTATTGTGCAGGTGCGTGTTGAGCTGCTTGCGGGTGACGCCGGCCTGAACCCGGCAGTCCTGGTCCTCGGCGTTGACCTCGAGAACCTGGCCCATCCCGGTCACGTCGATCGAAATGCCGCCGTGGAGCGCGGCCACATGGCCCTCGAGCGAGGTGCCCGTGCCGAAGGGGATGACCGGGCGCTTGTGCGCCGCGCAGATCCTGACGATCTCGGCGACTTCCTCTGTGCTCTGGGCAAAGGCGACCGCGTCGGGCGCGTGGGTCGGGTGATAGGACTCGTCGTGCCCATGCTGCTCGCACACCGCCGCCGAGGTCGACAGCCGCTCGCCGAGCAGCGCGCGCAGCTGCTCGATCACCGGGTCCTTGAGCGATGTTTCGGCCATGACCTTCGTCTCCCCGCGCAATCTCGCTTCATCCAGATCATAGCAGAGGTGGCCAAGGGACGCACCCTCGGGGAAATCGGGTAATTCGGGCAAACGAGCCCATGCAAAGGCAAGCAGGCGTTCGCTGCCACGGACCGGCGCCGAACCGGTCATCCTTGCGGTTCAGCTGGCGGTGTCCCTTGGTGCCCGATCTCGGAGCAGCGGCTGCAAGGCCTGTTCGACTTTCTCCATGGCGACTCCAACGGCCATGATTTCGCTCTGCTCGATGGCTGAGATCATCTTGTCGACGACTTCGGTTTGCGC
>CAMYMY010000327.1 GCA_947259625.1 uncultured Kiloniellales bacterium
GCTCGATGTCGTCGATCACGCCCGAAAGCCTCAGGCGGGCGTCGCCGTCTTTCAGGGTCGCCACCTCCAGCATCTCGATGCCCAGACTGCCGTCGGCGTTCGACAGCTCGACGTGCCCCTTGACGCCGCCCAGGGGCTGCAGCGGCACGGTCAGGTAGGGATTGACGAGCTCCGCCAAGTCCGCCCAGAAGTCCGCGATCAGGTCGATCTGCTCCTGCCCCTTCACGTCGATGCGGCCCGAGGCCTTGATGCGCGGCTGCGACTCCGGGCCCTCGGTCAGCACGATGTCGTGCAGGCCGAAGTCTCCCCCGCCGCCGACCAGAACCGCCCGACCGGTCATTTCTCCCAGGCCCGGTACGAACCGACCGTCCAGCCATGGCCCCAGGGCCGCCTTTCCGGGCGCCGTAACGAGAAGCGGAAGGCGCAGGTCGCGGATTTCCGGCTCCCCGGCGAGGACCAGGGTCACGCCCGAGCGCTCGTCGGTCGGGCCGAGCCGCAGGGCGCTTCCCGAGGCGCCGTCGTATGCGAAGGCACGGGGCGCCAGCCGGAGCTGCCGGCCGTCGCCGGTTACCTGGAAGGCGGTGCGCAGTGGGCCCGGGTCGGGCCAATCCATGCCCAAGAGCACCCGGGCCACCACGTCGCCCGATCCCTCGATCTTGGCGGCGAGGTCGACACCCAGGCGCTCGGCAAATCCGCCGTCTGCGGAGTCGCCGGGACCGGTCAGATCGACGCGACCCTCGCCGGTCAGCAGAAAGTGCTCCTTCTCTCCGATCCGAAAGCTGAGGTTGGCCATCTCGAGGTTGTTCCCCTCGCCGCTCATGGTGCCCGAGGCGGTGACCGGCCCCAGGCTCGCGATCTGGCGCCCGGCAAGCGAACTGAAGACCGCGGTATCGGGTGCCGACAGGGCGAGGTCGAGCGCCAGGCTGTCGAGCTCGACCTCGTCTTCCTTGGCATCCAGCTCGGCGCTACCCGAACCGGCCAGCGACCACCCCCCTTCGGCAGCGATCTCGAAGTCGAGGTCGTCTGCCCGCCAGGACCGGCCGTCGGCCAGGAGACGCGCCTCCAGGGAAACCACGTCGAGGGCCGGAAGCTCGGTCTCCAGGAGCCGGTCCAGCACCACATGGGCCTTCGGCAGCCGGGCCGTCAGGTCCAGCGACGCGCCCCGCAGCTCGAGGAGGTCGGCGATTTCTCCCGAAATTTCGATAGAGCGTCCCTCGGGGCCGCTGAACTCGGCGATCAGGTCGCCGAGACGCAGGGCCTCGATGTCGCCAGTGATGGCGCCGGCCACGGACATCCGCCCCGCGGGCCAGGGCCAGCCGGGCATCATGGTCTCCAATGCCTGGACGTCGGGCACCTCGAGGCGCGCCTGGAGGTCGAGCCCCCGGGCGGCGAGGGGGTCCTCGACCTGGCCTTCCAGGGTCGCCTCGAAGGCCGGATGCAGGATTGCCAACTTCGCCTGGTAGGGCACCGCCGGGTCCCGCGCGGCGGCCAGCGAGCCGAATTCGCCCTGGAGTTTGATGGGCAGGCCGTCGATCGCGATATCGCCGTTCAGCAAGATCCGCCCGCCGGCGCCGGCCGTTTCCTCCAGGCTGACCTCCTGCAGCTCCAGGAACAGGGGCGGCGCGCCAATCGCGCCCCGCCGCAGGATGCGAATTCCGCTCAGATGTACCGTCTCGAAGAAGAGCACCGGACGCTCCTCGAACGCGCGCACACGCTCGCGCCAGGACGTGCCGCCGTCCTTCTCGTCATGCTCCGGCGGCGCGAGCTCGATATCCACCGACTCGACGACCAGCCGATTGAGCAGCACCGTGCCGTGCAGAAGCGCCCCGAGGTCGACGCGAAGCTCGACGACGCCCAGCCGCCCCTCGACCGGCGCGCCGAGCGGCCGTCCGTCCGGTCCGATCCCGATCCAGATGTCCCTGGCGGTCAGGGTCGGCTGCCGGCCGAGATCCAGGGAGAAGGGGCCGCGGAACTCGACCGGCGAGTCGAGCAGGGCGCTGGCCACGCGTGCGGCTAGCCAGCGGTGCTGCGCGTCGCTCAGCGAAAAGAACACGGCGACCGCCAGCCCCGCGAGCAGAACGGGCAGGGCGATCGCGAACGCCACTATCTTGACCAGGCGCCTCATCCGAGGACCTCTCCCTCACCGCTGCGGCGGCCGGCATACTCGGCCGATCCGATGTTCCCCAGATCACGGACGCACAAGTTCGACCCCGAGCACCTCTTGCACCGTGCTCATCGGCGTCTCGTTCGGACAAGTATCCCGCAGACCCCTATAGTTTGCCACCCTAACCTAAGGCCACCGCCGAATGTACTACGACAGGAGGATTGTCTCGGCTCCACGCCCAGTACTGGAAGAAGAAAGGTGGAGAAAAAAGGTGTCAGGAACCTTTTTCTGAAAATTACATATTGAATATTCTATATAATACGCTGAAGAAAATTCCTTCAAAAAAGGTTCCTGACACCTTTTTCCTGTCCGGCGCCTCGGTGTTATTTCGCGAGGCCGCTTCGTGCTACCCTTCACCGTGACGCGGCGAGGGCGCCCGGGGAGTGTCGGGGACAAGCGATGTGTGCCGATTACGTCCATGGGTATTCCGACAGGGAAGGACGGCGTCTGGGCGACCAGGCGACGACACTCGCCGGCTTGCTGCACGCCGATGTCCGCTATCCGGCGGGAAGCACGGTTCTCGAGGCCGGCTGCGGGGTCGGCGCACAGACCGTCGTGCTCGCCGCCAACAGCCCCGAGGCGCGCTTCACGGCCATCGACCGCTCCGAGGACTCCCTCGCGGCGGCGCAAGGCGCGGTTGCCGAGCGCGGCTTCGCCAACGTGGCCTTCCGGCAGGGCGACATCTTCGATCTTCCTTTCGAACGCGCCACCTTCGACCACGTGTTCGTCTGCTTCGTGCTGGAGCATTTGGCCGAACCGCGGAAGGCCCTCTTGTGCCTGAAGGACGCTCTCAAACCCGGTGGGACCCTCACCGTCATCGAGGGCGATCACGGATCGACGTTCTTCTCCCCCGACGACGAGGCGGCGCGGCAGACCGTGCGCTGCCTGATCGAGGTCCAGGCGCGCCTGGGCGGGGACGCCCTCATCGGGCGGCGCCTCTATCCGCTGATGCGCGCGGCGGGGCTGGGCGACGTCGTGGTCTCACCGCGCTTCGTCTACGTCGACGCCAGCCGCCCGGAGCTGGAAGAGGGCTTCACCCGGCGGACCTTCGCCGCCATGGTCGAGGGCGTGCGCGCGCCAGCCCTGGAGATGGGCCTGATCGACGCGGCGACCTGGGAGCGGGGGATCCGGGGCCTTCGCGCCGCCACCGGACCCGAGGGCACCTTCTGCTACACCTTCTTCAAGGGCGTGGGCTTCAAGGGCGTGGGCCGGAAATAGCCGTCGCTATCGACGGCCTTCGGTATCGGCTCGAGCGGCGCCGCGGGCCGCGTCGACTTCGGCCGGAAAATCCTCGACCAGGGCATTGACACGCGAGGGGAACTCCCAGGCCGGGAAGCCGCCCGCCTCGGCGACCAGGCAGCGCCGCAGGTCGGGAAGGAGGGTATCCAGCCGTTCGGCGACACCCTCCTCAAGCGCCAGGCCGAGGATGCGGAGCAGTCGCCGGGGAGTCCCCACAGGGTGGTTCGGACCGGACGACTCGAGCGTCACCAACGTTGGCCACGGGCACCTTGCCGTCCAAGATCGGGTAGCTCGTGGGCTGCAGCCCGGGGTGAAGCGGAGGGAAAATGTCGGAACGTCAGCTCATGCCCAGCCAAGAGACCAACAGGTGCGGCGGTGTTCACGGGGAAAGGTAGCCAAGAGCTGCCATTCGGGGCCGGTTGCTGAGCTACGGTCAGCGGCTGGACCTCAACGCAGTCGTGCGCTCAGGGCAAAGCCGGAACGCAAATCAGTTTTGACGGCAACACAATCGCTGAGCCCCACACCCATTTCTTATGAGCCAATAGAGCCTGTGCGTTCCAGCAGTTTTCGAGTGTCTTGTCCTAGGAGGTCGCTATGTTTCAGGAATGCCTCTTCTTGAGCTAGGCTATCTAAAATCTCCTGAGCAGTTTCGACAAATTGAGATTCCAAATCAGTAGCGAGCTCCTCGAGGAATACAAACAGACGTTTTATGTCCGATTTCGTGCCTCCTTCCAAGCGCTCTCGAATGAAGGGCAGCAAGATCTCGTCCGAGATATTAATCGGTCCTGGCAAGCCTTCTCCCCACCAGTCCAAGAAGGCCCTGTATGGTTCGGACAATTCAGGAAATGCGGCAATCATGCGTTCGCCAAACGCAAGATAAAGCTTGTGCTCCCTTGACCCCGGTTCCGGGGAAATTCCTCGCGATAATCTCGATATCATGGCGCTTTGATCCCTGGTTCACATGGGAAGATCCCAATCAACGAGGCGGCAACTCCTCCCGCCCATACCCATGGCCTCAACAGCTTAGGTTAGGCATGATTTCGCGAAGAGGAAAATCCAACTCTGTGAGCCCCCCTGCCAATTTCCGCTAGGGGTCACGACCGCCCCGTCGGGCACGCCGTCGCC
>CAMYMY010000328.1 GCA_947259625.1 uncultured Kiloniellales bacterium
AGTTCCAAGGGACTTGGCCCTTTCGGAAGGGCCCGGCTCGCCGTCGCGCGGCTACTTGACCGTGATGCAGGTGCACTTGGCGAGGTGGCTGATCTTGTGCGACACGCTGCCCATGAGCAGTCCGTTGAGGTCGGTCACGCCGCGGCTGCCCATCACGATGAGATTGGCCTTCTCCTTGTCCAGATACTCCAGAATCCGCTTGACCGGGTTGCCGTCCTCCAGGACGGTCTCATAGTCCGCGACGCCTTTCTGCTTGGCGATTTCCACGCCGGCGCTCAAGATCTTTCCGCCGACGAATTCCAGGATCTCGCGTTCGTTGTCCCCGCCGGCGGGCGCTGTGCCCGTCGGAATTTTCGCCGTGGGAATGTTGGCCGTGACCCCGGCGATGTTGGGCGTGCCGGTCTCCCCCACGTGCTCGATCTCGGCCATATGGCGCAGGGCTTCGGGCAAGGGGCCGCGCGGCATGACGTGGAGCAGCACCAGCCTGGCGCCGTATTTCTCGGCGATGTCCGCCGCCAGGGTGACCGCCTTGTTGGCGTGCCCCGACCCGTCCGTCGGGACCAGGATGGTCTTGATCATGCTCTCCTCCTAATTCGTTCGTCCCGTTCCCGGGCGGATACCGTCGTCAGGCCGCCTTCTGCTCCCGGTCCACCTCGTCGGTCAGCGCCCGAAGTGCCGCCGAGACCGCCACCGGATAGCTCGGCCCGGCCTCCAGCCGGCGCAGATGCTCCGGCAGGCGCTCCAGCTCGGCGGCCGCATTCGCCCGCGCCTGCTCGAGCGTTGGTCTTGGCCCGGTCGCGCGCCCGTTCCTCATGACCTGCTCGATCAGGGGCCTGCCCTCGCCGGTGTCGCCGTCGACCGTCAACAGGTCCCCGGTCATCGCGCCGTCGTCGCCGTGGCGGCGGAAGACCTGCTTTCGGCCCGGCCAGGTCGCCTTGCCTTCCGAGCGCTTGCGGCGCGGCCGGCCGGCGTATTCCTGGAGCTTGTAGGCGCAGTCGAGGGCCGCGGCGTCCGGCGAGGTCGTCAGGCTGGTGCCGATGCCGTAGCCGTCGATCGGAACCCGGGCCGTGCCATATTTTTGCAGCACTGTCTCGTCGAGCCCGCCGCTGGCGAAGATCATGACCTCCGCGAGGCCGCCCCGGTCCAGAATCCGCCGGACCTCGCAGGCGTGCGCGGCGAGGTCGCCGCTGTCCAGCCGTACGCCGCGGATCGTTATCCCCTCCCGGCGCAGGCGCGGCGCCAGCGCCACGACCTTGCGCGCGGCCGCCTCGGTGTCGTAGGTGTCGAGCAGGAGCACGACGTTGTCCGGCCGCGACCGGGCGAAGGCCTCGAAGGCCGCTGTCTCCCCGTCGTAGGCCTGAACGAAAGAGTGGGCCATCGTGCCGTAGATCGGCACGCCGAAGAGCGGCTCGGCGGGCGTCGTCGCGGTGCCGGCGAAACCGGCCAGATAGGCCGCGCGTGCCGCGAGCAGCCCGGCCTCGGCGCCGTGCGCCCGGCGCAGGCCAAAATCCACTAGAACTTTGCCCGGTGCGGCCAGGACCATGCGCGCAGCCTTGGAGGCGATGACCGTCTGGAAGTGCAGCAGGTTGATCAGCCGGCTCTCGACCAGCTGCGCCTCGGGCAGCGGCGCCGTTACGCGCAGAATCGGCTCGTCGGGAAAGAAGACGGTCCCTTCGGGCATGGCGTCGACGGCGCCGGTGAAGCGGAACCCGGCAAGATGGTCGAGCAGGGGCCGGCTGAAGCGTCCGCTCCCGGCCAGCCACCGCAGCTCCGCCTCGGTGAACCGGGCGTTTTCCAGAAAATCGACGGCCTGCTCCAAGCCGGCGGCCATCAGGAAGCCGCGGGCCTCGGGCAGCTTGCGGACGAAGAATTCGAAGACCGCGGGCTCGGTCATGCCGGCCTCGAGGTAGGCCTGCATCATGTTGAGCTCGTAGAGGTCGGTGAGCAGCAGGCTGGAGGCCGGATCGATGTCCCGAATGGCGTCCCCCCCCACCTTCAGGGGATCAGCCGACCGGCTAGTCGCGCTCGTTTCCATAGTCTTCGTCGGCCGTCAGTATGTCGTACAGCTCGGCGACCCTGCCGGACAAGGGCAGCCTCAGCTTGCCCATCACATCGTTTTCGCCCATTGCCCAGACGGCGGCCTCCTCGAGCTCTTCCGGCGTTGCCCCGGTCGCCTCGACGGCCGCGGCCTTGGCGTCGCTGATGTCCCCGGCGATCCGGAGGATCGCCTCGTGCGTCAAACCAGCCTTTGGCTTCTGCTGTTCGCGTGCCTGTAATCTGGTCATAGCCAGCCATCCCGTTTCGTGGTTTCGTCGAGAACGCGGTGCCGGGACCACATGCAACAATGGGCCGCCGGGTCTCGTACCGCAGGATCAGCCTGCGCCTCGGCGCGATTTTTCTCATTGACCTAGGTCAAAGGCCGGCCAGAACAACGCGTATACCATGCAAGGTGATACGACGCGCTTCCTCGGCGGCCGGAGACCCGGGCAAGGGCCCCCGGACCAGCCCAACACCGCGAAGACCGATGAGCCCGCTGAAACCACTCACTCCCGACGCCCTCTGCTGGCAGTGCGAGCC
This sequence comes from uncultured Kiloniellales bacterium, assembly GCA_947259625.1. Classification (GTDB taxonomy): domain Bacteria; phylum Pseudomonadota; class Alphaproteobacteria; order Kiloniellales; family JAKSDN01; genus CAMYKD01. The sequence goes on from CAMYMY010000328.1 coordinate 2,578, forward strand.
CGGGCGGTTCGACTTCGAAACAACCAGCGACCTCGACGACCTGACCGAAGTCATCGGCCAGGCCCGCGCGGTCGAGGCCATTCGCTTTGCCATCGGCATGCCCGGATCGGGCTACAACCTCTATGCCCTCGGACCGGAGGGCATCGGCAAGCACACGGTCGTGCGCCGCTTCCTCGAGGAACAGGCCGGCCGCGAGCCCGCACCCTCGGACTGGTGCTACGTCAGCAACTTCCAGGAGCCGCGCAAGCCGTGGGCGCTCAGGCTGCCGCCCGGCCGCGGCGCCGTGTTCCAGGCCGACATGGCGCGTTTCGTCCAGGACGTGCAGGCCGGACTTCAGAGCGCTTTCGAGAGCGACGAGTACCGCACGCGCCAGCAGGTCATCGAGGAAGAGCTGAAGGAGCAGCGGGAGCAGTCCCTCACAGAGGTCGAGCAGGAAGCGCTGGCCCGGGGCATCGCGCTGCTGCGCACGCCGATCGGTTTCGCCTTCGGGCCCCTGCGCGACGGCAAGGTGGTTTCGCCCGAAGCCTTCCAGAAGTTCCCCGAGGAGGAGCAGAAGCAGGTCCAGCAGACCATCGAGGAGCTGCAGGAGAAGCTCAAGAGCGCGCTGCAGAAGGCGCCGGTCTGGGTGAAGCAGGCGCGCGACGCGATGCGCAAGCTCAACGACGAGACGGCGATGTTCGCGGTCGGCCACCTGATCCAGACGCTGAGCGAGCAGTACGCCGCGCTGCCCGAGGTGCTGAGTTACCTCGACGACGTGCGCCAGGACGTGATCGACCACGTCGAGGTCTTCGTGAACGCGCCGGACAAGGCAGCGGACCACAGTGCCGCCGAGTTCGAGAACGGCCCGCCGCTGTTCCGCAGGTACCGGGTCAACCTGTTCGTCGACAACAGCGACAAGAACCATGCGCCGGTCGAGTACGAGGACGACCCGAGCTACGACCGGCTGATCGGCCGCATCGAGCACCGGGCGGAAATGGGCACGCTGCAGACCGACTTCCACATGATCCGCCCAGGCGCCCTGCATCGCGCCAACAACGGCTACCTGATCGTCGATACCCGCAAGCTGCTGACCCGGCCGCTCGCCTGGGAGGGCCTGAAACGGGCCTTGATGGCCAAGGAGATCCGGATCGAGCCGCTGGCCCAGATGCTGGGCCTGCTGAGCACGGTGACCCTGGAGCCCGAGCCGATCCCGCTCGAGCTCAAGGTCGTTCTGGTCGGCGAGCGCCTGCTCTACTATCTCCTGTCGCAGTACGACCCGGAGTTCGAGCGGCTGTTCAAGGTGGCGGCCGACTTCGACGAGCGCTTCGAGCGCAGCGACGAGCACAATCTGATGTACGCCCGCCTCGTGGCCACGGTGGCGCGCAGGGAGGAGCTCAAGCCCTTCGATCGCGGGGGCGTGGCCCGGGTGCTCGGCCAAGCGGCGCGCCTGGCCGGCGACGCGGAGAGGCTTTCGACCGAGATCGAGCGGCTCATCGACCTGCTGCGCGAGGCCGACTACTGGGCCGGCCAGGACGGCCGGGCGACGGTCGGCGCGGAGGAGGTGCAGAAGGCCGTGGACTCCCAGACCCGCCGCCTCGACCGGGTGCGCGAGCGGGTCCAGGAAGAGATCCGGCGCGGCACGATCGTGATCGATACCGAGGGCGAGGTCACCGGCCAGGTCAACGGCCTGTCGGTGCTCCAGCTCGGCGGCTTCGCCTTCGGCCGGCCCAGCCGCATCACGGCCCGGGTCCGTCTGGGCAAGGGCGATGTCGTGGATATCGAGCGCGAGGTCGCCCTGGGCGGCCCGCTCCATTCCAAGGGCGTCTTGATCCTGAGTGGCTATCTGAGCGCCCACTACGCCAGGGAGCGGCCGCTGTCGCTCTCGGCCAGCCTGGTCTTCGAGCAGTCCTACGGCGGGGTCGACGGCGATTCGGCCTCCTCGGCCGAGCTCTATACCCTGCTT
>CAMYMY010000329.1 GCA_947259625.1 uncultured Kiloniellales bacterium
TCCATCGATTCATTAACGATTCACCACTTGACCCGGTCACCTCATCTTTCTAGTCTTCGCCCGAAGGCAAGTTGACAGGGTGAGGCGTCAAGAAACGGAGGGCCGCGGTCCGGATGGCCGGATCGGAAGGCCCTCCTTTTTTTCCGCTGGCTTCGATTTCCAAGGATCGCGACAGCCGCCTAAATTCGGCGTTTTGCGCCGGGTGAAAAGCTGTATGTTTGGGCCGGCCTCAGCGATCAGGAAAGGCGGCGCCATGGCTGATCCCAAGTTCCTCAAGTTCGACACGCTCTCGCTGCACGCCGGCCAGCGGCCGGACCCCGCGACCGGGGCGCGCGCCGTGCCGATCTATCAGACCACGTCCTACGTCTTCCGCGACACCGAGCACGCCGCCGCGCTGTTCAACCTGGAGCGCGCCGGGCACATCTACAGCCGCATCTCGAACCCGACCGTGGCGGTGCTGGAGGAGCGGGTGGCGGCCCTGGAGACGGGCGTGGGCGCGGTCGCGACCGCCTCGGGCCACGCGGCCATGCACCTGGGCATCGTCACGCTGATGGGGCAGGGCGCGCACATCGTCGCCTCGGCCTCGCTTTACGGCGGCTCGGTCAACCTGCTGACCCACACGCTGCCGCGCTTCGGCATCACCACGACCTTCGTCAAGCCGCGCGACCTGGACGGCTTCCGCAAGGCGATCCGGCCCGAGACCCGGCTGATCCACGCCGAGATCCTCGGCAACCCGGGACTCGAGGTGCTCGACGTGCCGGCGCTGGCCGAGATCGCGCACGAGGCCGGCCTGCCGCTGATGGTCGATTCGACCTTCGCCACGCCCTTCCTCTGCCGTCCGGTCGAGCTGGGCGCCGACATCGTGATCCACTCGGCGACCAAGTGGCTGGGCGGCCACGGCATCGCGCTGGGCGGGGTGATGGTCGACGGCGGGCGCTTCGACTGGGAGGCCTCCGGCAAGTTCCCGACCCTGACCGAACCCTACGCCGGCTATCACGGCATCGACTTCGCCGAGGAGTTCGGACCCCAGGCGCTGGTCATGCGCGCCCGGAGCGAGGGCCTGCGCGACTTCGGCGCGGCCATGAGCCCGGCCAACGCCTTCCACATCCTCCAGGGCGTCGAGACCCTGCCCCTCAGGATGGAGCGCCACATGGCCAACACGGCCAGGATCCTCGAATTCCTGGAGGGCCACGAGGCGGTCGCCTGGGTGCTGCACCCGGACCTGCCGAGCCACCCGGACCACGCGTTGGCCAAGCGCCTGCTGCCCAAGGGCGCGGGCTCGATCGTCAGCTTCGGGCTCAAGGGCGGGCGCGCCGCCGGCGCCCGCTTCATCGAGGCCTGCCGGCTCGCCTCGCACCTGGCCAACGTGGGCGACGCCAAGACCCTGGTGCTGCATCCGGCCAGTACGACCCACCAGCAGATGACCGCCGCGCAGCTCGAGGAGGCGGGGGTCGGCGAGGACATGGTGCGCCTCTCGGTCGGGCTCGAGGATCCGTCCGATATCGTTGAGGACCTGCGCCAGGCGCTGCGCGCCTCGCAGCGGAGCTGAGCAGGCCGCGATGGAGGTCGCCATCGATGGCCGGCGCGTCTTCGCCGCGACCGGCGGCCGGGACTTCGACCCGGCGCTGCCCGCGGTCGTCTTCATCCACGGCGCCGGCATGGACCGCACGGTCTGGGCCCTGCAGACCCGCTTCTTCGCCTACCACGGGCGCGGCGTGCTGGCGGTCGATCTGCCGGGGCACGGCCGCTCCGAGGGGCCGGCGCTGGAGTCCATCGCTGGGATCGCCGACTGGCTGGCCCGGCTCCTGGACGCGGCGGGGCTGCCTCAGGCGGCGCTCGCCGGCCATTCCATGGGCGCGCTTGCGGCGCTCGACTGCGCCGGGCGGCACCCGGAGCGGGTGCGCGCGCTCGCCCTGCTCGGCGCCGCGCCCAGGATGCCGGTGCACCCGGACCTGCTGGCCGCCGCCGAGGCCGACGACCACTTGGCCTTCGACCTGGTGACCGACTGGGCCCATGGCGACAGCGGGCACCTCGGCGGCGCGCGGGCGCCTGGCCTGTGGCTGATGGGCGGCGGCGAGCGCCTGCTCGAGCGCGCGGCGCCCGGCGTGCTCTACTGCGACCTGGCCGCCTGCAACGCCTACCAGGACGCGCCCGCGCGGGCGACCGCCGTGACCTGTCCGACCCTCCTGGTGCTGGGCAGCGACGACCGCATGACCCCGGCCCGGGCCGGCCGCAAGCTGGCCGAGGCGATTGCCGGCGCCCGCGTCGAGCTGGTCGCGGACAGCGGCCATATGATGATGACCGAAAAGCCCGACCAGACCCTCGACGCCCTCAAGACGATCCTGTGAGATGACAGAGAAGACCGCGGCGACCCGTATCGACTACCCTCGCTTCCTGGAGATCCCGACGCGCTGGATGGACAACGACATCTACGGCCACGTCAACAACGTGGTCTACTATTCCTACTTCGACACGGTGATCAACGAATACCTGATCCGCGAAGGCGGGCTCGACATCCAGGACGGCGACGTGGTCGGCGTCTGCGCCGAATCGCACTGCGCGTTTCGCGACTCCTTCAGCTTCCCGGAGACGATCGAAGCGGGCCTCCGCGTCGGCCACCTGGGCCGGCGCTCCGTGCGCTACGAGATCGGCCTGTTCAAGGAAGGCGCGGACCAGCCCGCCGCCGAGGGCCATTTCGTCCACGTCTTCGTCGAACGCGCGAGCATGACCCCGGTGGCGATCCCGGAGGCCATAAGGGCGGCGCTGGAGAAGCTGGTTCCGGCTCCCTAGGCCTCAGATCTCTATCAGGTGATTGGGGAGCTCGTCCTTGTCGCCCGGGGTCCTCGGGAAGTGCTGGGCCAGAAGCGCCCCGCAGGTGCCGACGGCCTCGAGAAAGCCCTCGGCGATCCGGCCTTGTTTCACGTTGTCCACAAAGGCGGCGACGAGGCCGTCCCAAACGCCCGGTTCGACCCGATCGTTGATGCCGGAATCGGCGAGCACCTCCACGTACCGCTCGGCCACTGAGACGAACAGCAGCACCCCGGTCCGGTCCTTGGTGCGGTGTAGGCCCTGTTCGAGGAACTGCTGGCGGGCCATGCGCGAGGCCCGTAAGCGCTTGATGGCTTTTGGAACAAGGCGCATCTTGAGCGGCGTCCAGCGGAACAGGAAACCGAGCACGACGAAGACCGCGAGCTGGACCGTGTAGATTTCAATCAAGACGAGCGGCAGGTCGAAGACGACGAAGGGCAGCGGCACGACGAGTGCCAGCGCTGCGGCCCAGAGCAGCGGTATGAAAGCGTAGCCGTCGCTAGCATGGGCGATGACTGTCACGATCTCGCCGCTGGTCTTGCTTTCGGCCTCCTTGATGGCCTCGGCAACGCGCTGTTTTTCGGTGTCGGTGAGGAACGCCATGGCTACCAGCCTCCCGAGGCGCCGCCGCCGCCGAAGCCGCCGCCGCCGCTAAAACCGCCGCCGCCGCCACCACCGCCACCGCTAAAGCCACCGCCGCCGGAACGCCCCGACCAGCCGCCGCGCCTCTCGTCCCTGCCCAACAAGAACACGACAAAGGGGACGAAAGCTAGTATTAGCAGTAATCGAATCAGGGGAGGGATTTCACGGTCGCTTTTTCGACTCTTGCGTTTTAGCGGCTTGGCCTCATAGGTCCCGGCGATCGCGGCCAGGATTGCGTCGACGCCTTTGGTGACGCCTGTCCCGTAAGCGCCCGTGCGAAAGGCCGGCAGGATCTCGGTCTCGATGATCGTCTTGGAGAGCGCGTCGGTGAGGCTGCCTTCCAGGCCGTACCCGACCTCGATGCGCACCTTGCGTTCGTTCGGGGCGACGATCAGCAGCGCCCCGTTATTCCGCTCGGCCTGGCCGATGCCCCAGTGGCGCCCGAGTTGATACCCGAAGTCCTCGATGGCGTAGCCCTGGAGCGACGGCAGCGTGACGACGACGACCTGGTTAGTGGTCGCGTCTTCGTGCGCTTCCAGTTTGTCCGTCAGGGCGTTCTTGACAGCGGCGGCGAGTATATCCGCGGCATCGACCACGCGGCCTGTCAGCGTCGGAAACTGCGGCTCGGCGTGGGCGTGGCCCGCCGACAGGACGAGGGCCAGGATCAACACCCAGACGCCGGCCAACCCAGGTGTTCTGGTATCGGTCACTAGTTGAACTGCACCTTGGGCGTTTCGGCGACGGACTCCGGCGCGCTGAAGGTTTCCTTGGGCTTCATGTCGGCATAGAGTAAAGCGGCCCACCAGCGGCCGGGAATGGTGCGCAGCTCGGTATTATACTTCCGAACCGCTTCGATGTAGTCGCGCCGGGCCACGGCGATGCGGTTCTCGGTCCCCTCGAGCTGGGATTGAAGGGCCAGAAAATTCTGGTTGGACTTGAGGTCCGGGTAGCGTTCGACGACCACGAGAAGCCGCGACAGCGCCTGACTGAGCGCGCCCTGGTTGGCCTCGAACTGCTTGAACGCCTCGGGGTTCTCGAGCAGATCCTTTGGGCGGCATAGCCCTTCACGACCTCGACCAGATTGGGGATCAGGTCGGCGCGGCGCTGGTACTGGTTCTCGACCTGCGCCCAGGCCGCCTTGGTTCCCTCGTCGTAGGTCGGGATGTTGTTGACGCCGCAGGCGCCGAGCGGGAAAAGCAGCAGGAAACACACCAGAACGTGCAGTCTGGGAAGCTGCGACATGGTCTGCCTCGGCAGTTTGGGAGAGGGTGCCGCAACTATAACAAAGGGGCATGGTCGAGGAAATACTACCTTTGGACTGGAGTACGGCCAGCCCTTGTCGGCACCACGGAACGAAAACCGGCCGGGCGGGGAGGTCCCGACCCGGCCGGTCGTTTCGAAGCCCTCGGAAGGTCGCCCTCGAGAGCGGTTGCCTCGCTCAGGCGGCGGCGTTCTCGATCACCTTGGGCTTGTCCTTGGTCTCGACCGCGATGCTGCGCGGCTTCATGGCCTCCGGCACCTCGCGCTCGAGCTCGATCGACAGAATGCCGTTCTCGAGGCGGGCGCCGGTCACCTGGATATGGTCGGCCAGGTCGAAGCGCCGCTCGAAGGCGCGCGTCGCGATGCCGCGGTGCAGGTAGCGGACGCCCTTCTCGGCCTCGGGCTTCGCCTTGCCGGCCTTGATCACCAGGCTGTTCTCCTGGACCGTCACGTCCAGATCCGCCTCGCCGA
>CAMYMY010000330.1 GCA_947259625.1 uncultured Kiloniellales bacterium
CAGCGAATGTCGCGCAGCTCGCCGCCGGTGCCGGGGTACTGCAGCAGCACGCCGAAGACCTCGTGCGACGCGAGCTCGCTCTCGGCGTCGCCGACGACGACCTCCAGGCCCAGGCTGTTGGCGCGGGTCCGCACCACCTCGATGGTCTGCGGGTGGCAGTCGGCGGAGACGAAGAAGCGATCGGATTTGCTCTTCGACACCCGGTGCGACATGGCCATGGCCTCGGCCGCCGCCGTGCCTTCGTCCAGCAGGGAAGCGTTGGCCAGCTCCATGCCGGTGAGATCCATCACCATCTGCTGGAAGTTGAGCAGGACCTCGAGGCGGCCCTGGGCGATCTCGGCCTGATAGGGCGTATAGGCCGTGTACCAGCCCGGGTTCTCCAGGACGTTGCGCAGGATGACTCCGGGCAGGGTCGTGCCGTAGTAGCCCATGCCGATCATCGATATGAAGACCTTGTTCCGCTCCGACATCCGGCGCAGGGTCGAGAGCGTTTCGCGCTCGCTGCCGGCCGGGGCGAGGTCGAGCGGCTCGTCGGAGCGAATCGACGACGGCACGGTCTTCTCGACCAGCGCGTCGAGCGACTCGAGCCCCAGGGCCGCCAGCATCTCGGCGATCTGCGGCTCGCCGGGTCCGATGTGCCGGCGCACGAAGTCGCCGCGCATTTCCAGGTCTTCCAGGGTGAGGCGTCGTTGCGCCATGAGGGGTCTCCTTCAGCACCTCGAGTGAACGGCAGGGTCGGCCCGGTGCGTCCTAGCCCAGCCCTTCGACATAGGTCTTGTAGGCCGCCTCGTCCATCAGGCCGTCGAGCTCGGAGGGCTCGGCGATCTTGATCTTGAAGAACCAGCCGCCGCCCTGGGGATCGCTGTTGACCTGGGCCGGATCCTCGGCCAGGGCGTCGTTGGCCTCGGTCACCTCGCCGGTCACTGGCGCGTAGAGCTCGCTGGCCGCCTTCACGGATTCCACGACGGCCGCCTCGTCTCCCTTGGCCAGGGTCTTGCCGGCCTCGGGCAACTCGACGAACACCACGTCGCCCAACTGCTCCTGGGCGTAGTCCGTGATGCCGACGGTGCCGATCCCGTCTTCGATCAGGATCCACTCGTGGTCCTCGCTGAACTTGATCTCGCTCATCGTCATCCCCCTTCTCGGTTTATACCTTTGGTATTAGCCTCGATAATAGCGTTGTTGGACGAAGGGCAGCCGGACCACCTCGAGCGGCTGCGGCCTGCCGCGCACCAGCGCCCGCAGCGCCGTGCCCGGCTTGGCATGGGCGGTCTCGACATAGCCCATGGCGACCGGGCCGCCGACCGTGGGGCCGAACAGCCCGCTGGTCACCTTGCCGACCACGCGCTCCGCCTCGTCAATCAACTCTGCGCCCTCGCGCACGGGCGCCCGGCCCTCGGGCCGCAATCCGACCCGCCTGCGCGCCACGCCCTCGGCGAGCTGGCGCAGGATAACCCCGTCGCCGGGGAAGCCGCCGGGCCGCGCGCCGTCGGCGCGGCGCGCCTTGGACAGCGCCCAGACGAGCGAGGCCTCGACCGGGGTCGTACCGGCGTCGATGTCGTTGCCGTAGAGGCACAGCCCCGCCTCCAGGCGCAGGGTATCGCGCGCGCCCAGGCCGATCGGCGCCACCTCGTCCTGTTCCAACAGTCTTCGCGCCAGTGCCTCGGCGCGACTGGCCGGCACCGAGATCTCAAAGCCGTCCTCGCCGGTGTAGCCCGAGCGCGTAACGAAACACGTGATTCCGTCGACCGCGATCTCGCCCGCCGTCATGAAGACCATATCGCGGGTCGCCGGCGCCAGGCGCCCCATGACCGCCCCGGCTTCGGGCCCCTGCAGGGCGAGAAGGGCGCGGTCATGAAACAGGGCCACCGTGCAGCGACCCTCCAGGTGGCTGCGCAGATGCGCGAAGTCCTGGTCCCTGCATGCGCCGTTGACCACCACGAAGAAATGGTCCCCGGCGTTGGTGACCATCAGGTCGTCCAGGATGCCGCCCCGATCGTTCGTAAAGAGCGCATAACGCTGATGGTTCTCGGCGAGCCCGACCACGTCGATCGGCACCAGTTCTTCCAGCGCCTCGGCCGCCCCCTCGCCCATCAGGCACACCTGGCCCATGTGCGAGACGTCGAACAGGCCGGCGCGAGCGCGGGTGTGCTGATGCTCCTTGATGATGCCGTCGCGGTAGCTCACCGGCATGGCGTAGCCGGCGAAGGCCACCATCTTGCCGCCGAGCGCGACGTGGAGGTCGTGGAGCGGCGTCTGCTGGAGCTCTGCATCTTCGCCGGTCATGCTCTTCGATCCTCACGTCAGCGCCGGGATCCAAGGCTGCCGCACCCGGCAGCCCCAACCCCCTCTGTCGTAGGACCTGAGAGATTCACCGGCGGGGGCCTTTCGCAATGCCCGGCCGGCTTACTCCTTCGGTGAGGCGCGCCGCCCTTCGGCCGGCGCCGCGCCTGCTCTCCAGAGGTGCCTAGTCCTTGCGGTCCTTTTGCCTGAGAGTTTCCGGGGCGGTTGCTCCTTCGGCGCCGCCCCCCGAGAACGGGGCGCGGTCTCTCCCGCAAAGAATCATCGGCGATCCTCCACTAAGGCGGAAAGCTAAACCTCTGGCCGGGAATGTCAACCGGCAGGCTGTCGCGAGCGCCCCGGCGCCACTCGGCTCCAGGCGCCTCGAGGGGTGTCACCGGTTTTGGCGGTTGTAGCGAAGCTCGTCCGGGGTCAGGCTGAAGCCCACGTAGATGCGGTAATCGAGCGCGCTCTGGCCGGGCTCGAGCGGGATGCGCGGGCTCAGTTCCTCGGACGCCGTCACGCGCGTGCGGTTGCCCTCGAAGGGCACCGCCAGCTCGAACTCCTCGCGTGTCAGGACGGTCTTGTCCGCCGTCGCGATAGCCACGAAATAGGCGAAGGGCGCCAGGCGCTCGCGATCCGCGGGACCGCGCATCGCCTCGAAGGTCACCTCGAGCACGCCCTCCATGACCCCGTCGTCGTATTCGCAGGCCAGCCGAGCGCGTTTCAGCACGGCCTCGAAACGCACGTCGGTCAGGTCGCGGCCAGGCCCCGCGAAACGGACCAGCTGCACGGCATCGGGCACCCTGAGCACCTGCGGGCAGGGCGGCGGCGCTTCGTCGCCCGAACAGGCGGCCAGCAGGACCGGCAGGATCAGCGCCAGCGCCCAGCGCCGGAGAGCGCCGATCTTGCCGCAGGGGCCGGAGAGGAATCCTCTCCCCTGGGAGAGGGTGGCGAGGCGAAGCCGAGCGGGTGAGGGCGCTTTGGTTGGGCCCAATGCCACCGCACGCCGGCAACCCGGAGGGAAGCCGGGAACCAACCCACCCTCACCCTCCCGCTGCGCGGGCCGCGCGAAGCGCCGCGCGTACGCGCCCCTCTCCCGGTGGGCGAGGGGAAACTCGCGTCGTCGCAGGACGGTGACCGAGCGGGCAGGAGTGGACCAAGGGATCATCCGTCTGCAGGGCGCCGTCACAGCGTCGCGTGGGTGCCGTCACAGAACGGTTTCTTGCCGCTCGCCTTGCAGCCGCAGAACCAGACGTCCTTGGAGTCCGGGGCCTCGTACGGCATCGGCGCAAGCCCGGTGCCCGCATGCGAGCCGTCGCAGAAGGGTTGCTTCCGGCTGCGCCCGCAGGCGCACCAGAAATATTTCTTTCCGGCCTCGACCTTGACCTCGTAGGGCGCCTTTTGTGCCGGAACCGGTTCCGTCATGACCCCTTCCTTCCTGTCGCTCGCTGGTTTACCTTCCGGGCACCGCGGGGACGCGTCTGCCCGGGCCGCCGCACGATGGCCCGTTCGGCCGACGATTCGGGCAAGCGTTCCGCGGCGACTTTAGGCAAGCCCGCTGCCGAGCACAAGGCCGGGCAGGCACAGCACGAAACCAGGGCCGGCCCACGCTGGCCCGGACCCCGGTAGGAGGATATCGACCCGGATGAACAAGCCGCCTCTGACCATTCTTTTGGCAAACCCGCGCGGCTTCTGCGCCGGGGTGGAGCGGGCGATCGAAATCGTCGAGCGCGCGCTCGAAAAGTTCGGGCCGCCGGTCTACGTGCGCCACGAGATCGTGCACAACCGCTACGTGGTCGAGTCCCTGGAGGCGAAGGGCGCGATCTTCGTCGAGGAGCTCGACGAGGTGCCGGACGGGCCGCCGGTCATCTTCTCGGCTCACGGCGTGCCCAAGGCCGTCCCGACCGAGGCCGAGCGGCGGCAGCTGTTCTACGTCGACGCCACCTGCCCGCTGGTCAGCAAGGTGCACCGCGAGGCCGAGCGCCACTACCGCGCCGGCCGCAAGATCATCCTGATCGGCCACCCCGGCCACCCCGAGGTGATCGGCACCATGGGACAGCTGCCGCCCGGCTCGATCACGCTGATCGAGGATGCCCGGCAGGCCGAGACGGTGGCGGTCGAGGATCAGCACAACCTGGCCTACATCACCCAGACCACCCTCTCGGTCGACGACACCTCGGAGATCATCGCGGTCTTGAAGCGCCGCTT
>CAMYMY010000331.1 GCA_947259625.1 uncultured Kiloniellales bacterium
AGGGACGAGTGTCGTTCCCTGGTGGATGAGCTGGTAGAACGCGTGCTGGCCGTTCGTGCCGGGCTCTCCCCACACGATCGGCCCGGTATCGGTCGTGACGGGCCTGCCGTCGAGCCGGGCCGGCGATCACGTCACGCAGCTCGATAAACGCGCCGCCAAGCTCAACGGCTTCGACTACGGCAACCACTGGGCCGAGATCGAGGGCAGCGGCAGGCTCGCGGTGGTCGCCTGGGGATCGTCGACCGGCGCCGTGCGCGAGGCCTTGGCCCGGCTCGGCAGCCGCGGCCACGAGTTCCGCCTGGTGTCGCCCCGGCTCTTGGCGCCGGCCCAACCGGCCCGCTGGACCGAGGCCCTGGAGGGCATCGAACGCGCGCTGGTCGTCGAACTCAATCACTCGGCGCAGTTTTACCGCTATCTGAAGGGATATTGCGACCCACCCTGCCCCGTCGACGTCTACCATCGCCCGGGACCGCTTCCCCTGCGCGTCGGCGAACTGGTTGCCGAAATCGAGAAGTGGAGCCGATCATGACGAGCAGTCCCGCGCCGATTCCCGGCCTCACCGCCCGCGACTACAAGTCCGAGGTCAAGCCGGTCTGGTGCCCCGGCTGCGGCGACTTTTCCGTTCTTTCGGCGATCACCAAGGCCTTGGCCGAGCTAAAGCTGCCACCCGAGAAGGTTTCGGTGATATCCGGGATCGGCTGCTCGTCGCGCATGCCCGCCTACTTGAATTCCTATGGATTCCACGGCGTGCACGGGCGCGCGGTGGCGCTCGCCACCGGGCTCAAGCTGTCGCGCCCGGACCTGACGGTCCTGGTGACCGGCGGCGACGGCGACGGCTTCTCCATCGGCGGCAATCATTTCCTGCACGCCTGCCGGCGCAACGTCGACATGACCTACATCGTCATGGATAACCAGGTCTACGGCATGACCAAGGGCCAACCCTCACCGACCACGGCGCCGGACTGGGACAGCGCGCTGTCGCCCGGCGGCACCGGGCTTCGGCCGTTTCATCCGCTGGTGATCGCCCTGGCCTCGGGCGCCAACTTCATCGCCCGGGGGTTCTCGGGCGATCCCAACGGCACGGCCAGGCTGATTGTCGATGCGATCCGGACACCCGGCTTCTCGTTCGTCGAGGTCTTGAGCCCCTGCGTCACGTTCCGCGAGGACCAGCGCGGTTGGAAGAAGATCGTGCGCCCCGCGCCGGTGGATCCGACCGAAGACATCGGCCGGGCCGCGCGGCGCTTGATGACGGACGACGGCTTCAATCTCGGTATACTCTACACGGGCAAGCGCAAGCCCTATCAGCTCCGGCTGGACGCTGTGGAGGAGGAGCCGGCGGCTTTGGAGACGCAATTCGTCGTCTGACGGCGCGCGCTCGGTCACGGGAAAAGGGGACAGGCTGGTGAGCAACCCGATCGCCATCGGATCAGTGGCCGAGCTTCTCGCTCACGCCAAGGCCATGGAGTCCGAAGCCCTGGAGCGCTACCTGGACCTGGCCGAGCAGATGGAGGTGCACCACAATCCAGAGGTCGCCGAGCTGTTTCGCAAGATGGCCCGGGTCGAGCGCAAGCACGTCGAAAAGATCCTCGAACGGGTCGGCGACAAGGACCTGCCGCATATTCCGCCCTGGGAATATCAGTGGCTCGGCGAGGAGGCCGCCGAGGCCATTGCCAGCGAAGACGTGCATTACCTGATGACCCCCCATCACGCCTTGACGCTCGCGCTCGGCGCCGAGCGGCGCGCCTTCGGTTTCTATGCGCGGGTCGTCGAAACCGTCGAGCCGGGAGAGCTCCTCGAACTGGCGCGTGAGTTGATGGAGGAAGAGCGCGAGCACGTCGCGCTGATCGAGGCGTGGCTCGCCAAGGTCCCGGAACCCGCCGATGACTGGGCCGAGGACCCCGACCCGCCCTTGCTGCAGGAATAGACCTCTCGCCGCACGGCGGCTGGAGGCGGCCAAGCCCTCAAATCCCTTGTGGACACGGCGGTAAAATCGTATTATGGTACTGAATTATGTATTAAGCTCTACGCCGTCGGCTTTTCGAGCCGGCGTGGGGCCTATTAAGGGGTGCGACGACTGAAACGCCGTTAGGGAGCACACGGAATGACAGAGTCTGCTCACCGCTGGATCATGACCGCGGTCGGGGCGCCGATGTCCAGGACGGAATTCTCGCCCGCGGATCCCGGCGAAGGGGAGGTCACGGTCGAGATTGCCGGCTGCGGCGTCTGTCATACGGACCTCGGCTATCTTTACGACGGCGTACGCACCAACCATCAGCTTCCCCTGACCCTGGGCCACGAGATTTCCGGTACCGTGGTCGCCGCGGGCAAGGGTGCCGAAGCTTGGAACGCCAAAAGCGTGATCATCTCCGCCGTCATCCCCTGCGGCGAGTGCGACCTCTGCGCGCGCGGCAAGGGCACGATCTGCCGCGGCCAGAAGATGCCGGGCAACGACATCCACGGCGGCTTCGCCTCGCACATCACGGTGCCGGCGCGGGGCCTTTGCGAGGTGGATACCGCCCGTCTCGCCGCCCGGGGGATGAGCCTGGCCGACGTCTCGGTCGTGGCCGATGCCGTCACCACACCCTACCAGGCCGCGATGCAGGCGGACATCGGTCCCGGCAGCCTCGCCGTCGTCATCGGCGTCGGCGGCGTCGGCGGCTATGCGGCCCAGGTCTGCGCTGCCCTCGGCGCGACGGTGGTCGCCGTGGACGTGGACGACGCCAAGCTGGAGACGATCGCCCGCCACGGCGCGTCCGCCACCTTCAATGCCCGCGAGGTCTCGGGCCGCGACCTGAAGAAGGCGATCGGCGCTTTCGCCAAGGAGAACGGCCTCCCCGCCACCGAATGGTTCATCTTCGAATGCTCCGGCAGTGCGGCCGGCCAACAGACCGCCTTCGGGCTGCTGGTCCATGGCGCCACCCTGAGCGTCGTCGGCTTCACCATGGACAAGCTCGAGATGCGGCTCTCCAACCTCATGGCGTTTCATGCTCGGGCCTTGGGCAACTGGGGCTGCACGCCCGACCTCTATCCCGGCGCCTTGGACCTGGTGCTCGACGGCAAGGTCGAGGTGCTTGCCTTCGTCGATCAGCACCCGCTAGAGGACATCAACCGCATTTTCGAAGCCGCCCACGCGCACCAGCTTACGCGGCGCGCCATCCTGGTGCCCTGACACCGATCGAACGCGCTCTCGAGGAGTGACACCGAATGCCTGATCCAGACGCCGTCATCGCCAGCACCAAGCCGGAGGCCCTGGTCGACCACAACCTGGTTCCCGAGGCGGAAACCGTCGTCCCCGGCATCCTCTACGAGAAGCGCGCCGCCAGGCGGACCGACGGGTTGGAGGCGGACGGCCTCTACAACGCCTGGATCACGCTGGACAATCCCAAGCAATACAACGCCTACACCACGGAGATGGTGAAGGGCGCCATCCTCGCCTTCCGCCGCGCGTCCGTAGACCGCGAGGTCAACGCCGTCGTCTTTACCGGAGCCGGCGACAGGGCCTTCTGCACCGGCGGCAACACCAAGGAGTACGCCGAGTACTACGCTGGCAATCCGCAGGAATACCGGCAGTACATGCGGCTCTTCAACGACATGGTCTCCGCCATCTTCGGCTGCGACAAGCCGGTGATCTGCCGCGTCAACGGCATGCGCATCGGCGGCGGCCAGGAGATCGGCATGGCCTGCGACTTCTCCGTCGCCCAGGACCTGGCCAACTTCGGACAGGCGGGTCCCAAGCACGGCTCGGCCGCGATCGGCGGCTCGACGGACTTCCTGCCGGTCATGATCGGCTGCGAGCAGGCCATGGTCTCGGGCACGCTCTGCGAGCCCTTCTCGGCCCACAAAGCCTATCGGCTCGGCATTATCTCCGGGATCGTGCCGGCGTTGAAGGTCGACGGTGCATTCGTTCCGAACCCGACCGTCGTCACCGACCGCATGTTCGACGAGTTCGGACGCATCGTGCACGGCGAGTTCAAGAGCGGCGCCGAGTTCAAGGCCGGACGCGAGACGATCAAGGCGGGCGAGACCGACCTGAGCCAGCTCGACGAGGCGGTCGAGACCCTCTGCGCCAAGCTGCTCGGGACCTTCCCCGAGTGCATGACGAAGAGCCTGGAGGAGCTGCGCAAGCCCAAGCTCGAGGCCTGGAACAAGAACAAGGAGAACTCGCGCTCCTGGCTCGCCCTCAACATGATGAACGAGGCGCGCACCGGCTTCCGGGCGTTCAACGAGGGCACCCGGGAAACCGGTCGCGAGATCGACTTCGTCAAGCTGCGCCAGGCGCTGGCCGTCGGCACGCCCTGGACGCCCGAGCTGATCGAGAGCCTGATGCCCGGAGCCGGCCGCGATGACTGAAGCGCCGCTCGAGGTCTGGCGCGAGCGCGACGGCCGGCTGCTGCGCCTGCGCCTGAACCGGCCCAAGGCGAACATCGTCGACGCCGAGATGATCGCGGCCCTCGATGCCGCCTTCGCCGGTCTCGAAGAGAACC
>CAMYMY010000332.1 GCA_947259625.1 uncultured Kiloniellales bacterium
CGAGGTCGGCAAGCGCCACGACTTCGAGAGCCTGCGCGCCTGGTTCAAGGCGCTCTACGAGATCCTGCTGGGCCAGGAGCAGGGCCCGCGCATGGGCTCCTTCTTCGCGCTCTACGGCCTCGCGGCCAGCAAGGTCCTGGTGCGCAAGGCGCTGGCCGGCGAGGACCTGAGCGCGGCGTGAAGTGGTGCGAAGCCACGCTTGGTGCCGACCACATCGTTTTCGCGGGTTGCGCGAAGGGGGCATGTTCGCACACCATGGCACGGAAATTCGCCGCCGCTCGGGGAAGCTCGTCTGGACCGTGTGCCTGGCGCAGGGCCCTTCCACCGCGCGACGTTTGGCAAATCGGCGGATCAATTGGGGGAAAGTATGGCCATCGGATGCTTCGATGAGGATAAGCTCAAGGAGATCGTGATCGCCAAGTGGCGCCAGGGTGGGCCCGACCGCCCCGTCAAGGTGGTGCCGCGCGGTCAGCCGCAGCGGAACGATTCCGCAGGCTACATAAGCCAGGAAAAATTCGTTAGAGGCCGAACGCCGGAGCAGATGGAACGGGTTCTGGGCTTTGACGCGCGTCCGGGGCAGCAGTACCTGAGCCAGGGCGCCGACATCTACCATTTTACGCGCGTGCCCGGCCCGCACGAGTTCGCGCTCAAGGGCTACACGCAGTTGCCGGGCGGAGAGCCCTGGGCCGGCGATCCGGAGTGGCCGCCGGGCCTGGGCGCGCCGCAGTGGCAGCTGACCACGTCCGTACCCTGCACGCTGGTCAAGTCCGTACCGCGCGGGGCGCGGTATTGAGGAAAGTCGGGGCGCTTGACGGCAGGCTTGGCAAAGCAAGCACCCCCAGCCCGCTTCACCCGCCGTGGGCCCACTCCCAATAGAGTTCGCGGGCCTTGGCAAAGATCGGGCCGGGCTGCAGGTCGCGGCCGTCGATCCGGGTGATCGGCACGACCTTGACCAGGTTGCCGGTCGAGAAGATCTCGTCGGCGTCCAGCAGCTCCTCGTAGGTGATGGTCCGCTCGTGGACCGGGATGCCCGCCCGGCGCAGCAGCGCGATCACGCGCTGGCGCGTGACGCCGTTCAGGAAGGTGCCGTTGGTCACCGGGGTATGGGCCGCGCCGTCCTTGGCCATCCAGATGTTGGCGGTCGCCAGTTCCGCCACGTTGCCGATGGCGTCCAGCACCACGGCGTTGTCGAAGCCCTTGTCGTCGGCCTCCTTGAGCGCGCGGCCCGAATTCGGGTAGAGGCAGGCGGCCTTGGCGTCGGTCGGCGCCATGTTGGGCAGCGGGCGGCGGTAGCTCGACAGGCAGATCGAGAAGCCGGTCGGCTCGATCATCGGCACCTCGAACACGGAGCAGCAGAAACGCGTGCTCTCCGGATCGGGCATGACGAAGAACTTGCCGCCGCCGTTTTCCGCCCAGCACATCGGCCGGATATAGAGCGCCGCATCCTCCGGGAAGCGGGTGCAGCCTTCTTCCGCGATCTCCTGCACCTCGCCGGCCGAAAGAACCGGCTTCAGTCCGAAGGCGTTGGCCGAATGGACCAGCCGCTCGCAGTGGCGGTCCAGGTCCGGCGTGACGCCTTCGAAGGCCCGCGCGCCGTCGAACACCACCGAGGCCATCCAGGTGGCGTGGCTCATGGCCCCGAGGATCAAAGGATTGCCTTCGATCCACTTGCCGTCGATGTAGTGAATCGCCGTCATCGGCTCGCCTCGTTCGCTCCGGCAAGCCGGAATTGGCCGCCGATCGCTGACAGGGTAGCATAGCTGTTCCGTTTCGCTAGGCAATGGCTCACCAAGCACGTCGAAAATGCCGGGCGGACGCCGGAATAGGCCCCCGGGGGTCTCGTATTCAAGTGCAGATTGTGTGGCGTTCCAGGCGATGCCGGGAAAATGCTCCTAGGGCCGTGCGCGCCCGGAAGCGGGTCCGCCCGGCCTTCGGTCTTACTGGCTGGCCCAGATGATTCTCGACATCCAGGCGATCTCCCGGGTCTCCAGGGTCCGGTCGGGGTGGTCGCGATTGACCGATACCAGCTCCACCTTCAGGGCCGTTTGCCGGATCAACTGCTTGGCCATGACCTCGCCCTCCCGGGTCTTGACCACGACCCGGTCGCCGCGCCGCACCCCGGCGGCCGGCGACACGATGATGACGTCGCCGTCGCGGTAGACCGGCTCCATGCTCTGGCCGCTGATTTCCAGGGCATAGGCATTGGTGTCGCCGATCTGCGGAAACAGGACTTCGTCCCAACCGCTGCCGGCCGGATACCCGGCATCGTCGAAGAATCCCGCCTGGCCGGCCTGGGCGTAGCCGATCACCGGGACGCGCTGCGCGAGGGCGCTCGCGTTTTCTTCGCTGATCAGGGCGACGAACTCCGCCATGGAGGCCCCCGTCGCGTTCAGGACCTTGGACACCGACTCCGTGCTCGGCCAGCGGTGCTTGCTGTCCTTGGTGATTCGCTTGCTCTTGTTGAAGGTGGTCGGGTCGAGTCCCGCGTGGCGCGCGAGGCCCGAAGCCGACATGTCGTACTTCGCCGCCAGCCGATCGATCGCTCGCCAGATATCGGAGTGCCTGAGCATGGGAACATGGTCTTATAGTTTCCGGAAAATTGCATCAGGAACATAATCAGTCAAGCGGTTTTTCGCGCGAGGGGCGTCGTCGCCCGGAATGGCCGGGGCGCCTCGGGCCGGTCCGGGGCAAACCGGGCCGTCCGTCTGTTCAAGGGCCCTCCGCTCGACTAGGCTCTTTCCGGTGTTGCGAGTCTGGCATTTGAAACCCCAATTGCGCAAAGGGACGGGATCACCACAAAGGCACCAAGGCACAAAGAACCCTTTGGAATCCTTTGTGTCTTTGTGCCTTGCTGGTGGAAAACGGCGCTGCCCGCAGAGGGTCTTCGCCGTCGGGAAGGAGCCGTTAGATATGGGCGGGGCGCTCATCCACCACGCCTTACGGCGCGTGCATCTGACTGCGGCGGCGCGTCTTTCGGGACTGTCCGCCGGCCGGTGCGGCAGCCACCGGTCCGGAGCCGTCGCATGATGCAGGCGTTTCGTTTCGTCGGGCCCCTGCTCAGGCGGCTCGACCCGGAGGTGGCGCACGGCCTCACGTTGCGCGCGTTGGAGCGGGGCTTCGGTCCGCGCAGCCCCGGGCCGGACGACCCGATCCTGGCGACCCGGGTCTGGGGCCGCGACTTCGCGAACCCGGTCGGCTTGGCGGCCGGTTTCGACAAGGACGCCGCCGTCATCGGGCCGCTCTTCGACCTCGGCTTCGGCTTCGTCGAGGTCGGCACGATTACGCCGCGCCCCCAGGCCGGCAACCCCCGGCCGCGCGTCTTCCGGCTGCCCGAGGACCGGGCCGTGATCAACCGGCTCGGCTTCGCCGGCGCGGGCGCGGACGCGGCGGCCCGACGGCTCGCGCGCTGGCGGGCCGGCGGGATTTCGCGCGGCATCCTGGGCGTCAACCTGGGCAAGAACCGGGTGAGCGAGGACGCGGCGGCGGACTACGCCGCCGGGGCCCGGGCGCTCGGCCGCTACGCCGACTACCTGGTGATCAACGTGTCCTCGCCCAACACGCCCGGCCTGCGCGCGCTGCAGAGCCGCGCCGAGCTCGAGCGCCTGGTCGAAGCGGTCCGCCAGGCCCTCGCCGAGGCCCTGCCCGCGCGCGCGCCGCCGCTGCTGATCAAGATCGCCCCGGACCTGGAGCCGGCCGACCTGGACGACATCGCGGCCGTGGCGCTGGAACGCGGGGTCGACGGCCTGATCGCGACCAACACCACGGTCGCCCGGCCGGCGGACCGCCAGGGCCGCCACAGGGCCGAGGCGGGCGGCCTGTCCGGCCGGCCGCTCTTCGCCCCGGCGACGCGCGTGCTGGCCGAGATGTACCGGCTGACCGGCGGGCGCATCCCCCTGATCGGCGTCGGCGGCGTCGCCGGCGGCGCCGAGGCTTATGCCAAGATCCGCGCCGGCGCGTCGCTGGTGCAGCTCTACACCGGCCTGATCTACGAGGGCCCGGCGCTGCTCCCGCGGATCAAGGCGGAGCTCGCCGGACTGCTGCGCCGCGACGGCTTCGATAGCGTCGGCGCGGCGGTCGGCGCCGGATACGATATGAAATAGCTATGAAAATCCGGCTCCATAAGAGCCTGTTAACCATATTATAAGACTAGAATATAACAGTAGGAACCGTTTCGATCTCCCCCCGAGAAGCGGTGTCCAGCTTGCGCCACGTCGTCCTGCTCCTGTGTTATGCCCTTCCCGCCGCGGCGCTGGGTCTGTACCTGCCGCACTGGCTGCCCGTGATCGATCGTGGCATGGCGATCGGCGCCGGCGTGACCGTCCTGCTGGCGGGCGCCCTGGCGCACGAGGTCCGCGCCCGGCTGGCGCGCCAGATCTGCTCCACCTACGTTTCGCCCTCGGGCTATCTGCCCGCTCGGGCCGCGGGGGTCGGGACGGGCGCGCCGTCGAAGAAGTGATGGTCGAGGTCAAGGCCCTGAAGTCCCTGGTCGAACGGGTCTCGGACGGTGCCGGCCGGCTGGTCCGGGAGGGGGAGCCGCAGGGCGCCCTCGCCGCGGCGGGGGGTGGCCGGGTCCTGAGCGCCATCGCCGCCGGGACGTCCGGTCGGCCGCGCGGCGCGCCGCTGATGCTGGTGCCGCTGGCGGGCGAGATGGACGAGGCGGCGCTGCTCGACGCGGTGCGCAGCGCCCTGCGCGACGACCGGATCGACCTGGCGCTGCAGCCCGTGGTCAGCCTGCCGCAGCGCAAGACCTGCTTCTACGAATGCTTCTCGCGCCTCAGGAGCGAGGACGGCACGACGCTGCTGCCCGAGCAGTACATCCGGATCGCCGAGCGCGAGGGCTACATCACGGCGATCGACAACATGCTGCTGCTGCGCTGCATTCAGCTGGTGCGCAAGATCCAGAAGAAGAAGAGCCGGATCGGCTTCTTCTGCAACGTCTCGCCCCACACCTTCCGGGACGAGGACTTCTTCGCCGACTTCGTCGACTTCCTGGAGCGCAACGAGGAGCTGGCGCCGAGCCTCATCTTCGAGTTCGCCCAGGGCTACC
>CAMYMY010000333.1 GCA_947259625.1 uncultured Kiloniellales bacterium
AGTCGACCAGACTGCCGGCCCGCGCGGCGTCGAGCCAGACCGGCCGCGGCGTATCGCCGGGCGCGACCAGGTTCCGCGACCGCCAGACCGCGGCGAAGCGGGTCGCGGGGTCGCCGAGACGCGCCTTGATCCAGGCCTCGTCGCTGCGCAGGTGATCGGCGCGGTCGAGGCCGGCGCCGCTATAGAAGTTGGGCCTCCCCATGGCAGCGAAGGTGGCACAATCCCAGGAGCGAGGCAATCAGGCCCCGTATACCCGGGGAATGAGGTGCGCCCCCTATACCAGGAACCGGCTTGCCGGGGACGGCGCGATCGGTCGCCTGTTTCGGTCCTTGGGGCGGGGAGAATTGGCGCGATGCGGCGGCGGGACCCCCTGAAACTTTCGCTCGGTGTCTTGGTCGGGCTTCCCCTGGCGGGCGGCGTGTATGTTACCTTGGAGCTGCAGTGACCGCGGTGCACTCGAAGCTTGCCCCGCCGGGCCGGATCGCGGATAGTCTGGACTCGGGAGGTTGGCGGCGGACGGGCGGCTCGCCAACCCGGTCAGGCCCGGAAGGGAGCAGCCGTAACGAGATTTGCCCGGGTCGTTTACCCAGCCTCCCACCTGTCCCGCCCGGAGTCCCGGCGGTGACGCGGAAAGCCAAGGCGCCCGGGACCGGGCGCCGCGATGTTGAGCGCCTCCCGGCGAAGGCCCAGCGATGACGGAACAGCCCGCCGAGCGCGAGGAAGCCACCGCCTACCGGGTGCTCGCGCGCAAGTACAGACCGGCCAGCTTCGCCGACCTGATCGGCCAGGAGGCCCTGGTCCGTACGCTGACCAATGCGATCGCCGGCGGGCGCTTGGCCCATGCCTTTATCCTCACCGGGGTGCGTGGCGTCGGCAAGACCACGACGGCGCGGATCATCGCCCGGGCGCTCAACTGCATCGGGCCCGACGGCGCGGGCGGCGCGACCGCCACGCCCTGCGGCCGCTGCGAGCACTGCGAGTCGATCACGCAGGATCGCCACGTCGATGTGGTCGAGATGGACGCGGCCAGCCGCACCGGCATCGACGACATCCGGGAGCTGATCGAGGGCGTGCGTTACCGGCCGGTCTCCGCGCGCACCAAGGTCTACATCATCGACGAGGTCCACATGCTGTCCCGGCAGGCCTTCAACGGCCTGCTGAAGACCCTGGAAGAGCCGCCGGAGCACGTCGTCTTCATCTTTGCGACGACCGAGATCCGCAAGGTGCCGGTGACCGTGCTGTCGCGCTGTCAGCGCTTTGACCTGCGCCGGGTCGAGCAGGAGGAACTGGCCCGGCACTTCGGCGAGATCGCCCGCAAGGAAAGCGTCGAGGTCGACGGGGCGGCGCTCGCCATGATCGCCCGGGCGGCCGACGGGTCGGTGCGCGACGGGCTTTCTCTGCTGGACCAGGCCATGGCCATGTCGGGCGCCGAGGCGGCCGGCGGCACCGCCCGGGTGGAGGAGGCACAGGTCCGGGAGATGCTGGGCCTGTCCGATCGGGCGCGGGTCTTCGACCTGTTCGAGGCCGTGATCGGCGGCCGCACACCCGAGGCGCTCGAGATCCTTTCGGACATGTACGCCGACGGTGCCGACCCGGCAGTGGTGCTCCAGGATCTGTTGGAGTTGGCCCATTTCCTGACCCGGGCCAAGCTGGTGCCCGAGAGCGCCGGGGCGCCGGGCCTGCCCGAGACCGAGCGGGTGCGCGGCCGCGCGCTGGCCGATGCGCTCTCCCTGCCGACCCTCGCACGCTGCTGGCAGATGCTGCTCAAGGGCCTCGGCGAGACCCGGGACGCGCCCTCGCCGCTACAGGCGGCGGAGATGGTGCTGATCCGCCTGACCTACGCCAGCGAGCTGCCGACACCGGGCGATCTGGTCAAGCGCCTTGATGCATCGCAGGACAGCGGCGGCATCCAGCCCACCGGTCCAGCCGCGCGATCGCCGGGCGGCGCGGCGGCGCCGGTCGCGGACCGCGGAGCGCAAACGGCCCTGGTGCCGCAGCTGCAGCCGGCCGTGGGAAGCGAGCCCGCGGTGGCGCCCGAAACTCTGCCGCAGCCGACCAGTTTCACCGAGGTCGTCGCCCTGGCAGAGGCGCGCCGCGAGGTCCTGCTCGCCAATCATCTGACCGGTGACGTGCATCTGGTCCACTTCGAGCCGGGGCGGATCGAGTTTCGGCCCGAGGCGGCGGCGCCTCGCGATCTCGCCGGCCGGCTCGGGCGGCTGTTGCAGGAGTGGACCGGGGAGCGCTGGGTGGTCAGCGTATCCGATGCACCGGGCGCAGCAACGCTGCGCGACGCACGCCAGGACTTGGCGAACAGACAGCGCGCGGCGGCGCAGGAGAACCCGCTGGTCCAGGCGGTGCTGGAAACCTTTCCCGGCGCCAAGATGGTCGCCCTGCGCGACGAACCACCCGGCGCGGACGATGATTCCGGAGCCGGCGGCCCGGCGAACGGTTGACACAGCCGGCACAATCGAGGAAACGGGACGGTATGAAGAACCTCGGTCAGATGATGAAACAGGCCCAGCAGATGCAGGCCAAGATGGCGGAGCTGCAGGACAAGCTCGCCGAGTCCGAAATGACCGGCGCGGCCGGCGGCGGCATGGTCCAGGTCACCATGAACGGCAAGGGCGAGCTGCGCGCCGTCAAGATCGACCCCTCCTTGCTCACGCCTGCCGATGCGGAGGTGCTGGAGGACCTGGTCGTCGCCGCCGCCAACGACGCCAAGGCCAAGGTCGAATCCCACGTCGCCGAGGAGATGCAGAATCTGACCGGCGGCCTGGCCCTGCCGCCGGGCATGAAGCTGCCGTTCTAGCCCGACCGGCCAGCGCCACCGGCGATGTCCGCCAGCGAAATCAAACGTCTGATCCAGCTCCTGGCGCGCCTGCCGGGCCTGGGGCCGCGCTCGGCGCGCCGGGCCGCGTTGCACCTCATGAAACGGCGTGAGTCCCTCATGCTGCCGCTCGCCGACAGTCTGTGCCAGGCGGCGGAGAGGCTGCGCAACTGTTCGCTCTGCGGCAACCTGGATACTAGCGACCCCTGCGCACTCTGCGCTGATCCCAGGCGCGACGGCGCGCTAATCTGCGTGGTCGAGGAGGTCGCCGACCTCTGGGCGATCGAACGCAGCGGCGCCTTCACGGGGCGTTACCACGTGCTCGGCGGCACGCTCTCGGCGCTCGACGGGCGCGGCCCGGAAGATCTCCGGCTCGATGCCCTGGCCGCTCGCGCGCACGCGCCCGAGGTCCGCGAGGTCATTCTGGCCGTCTCGGCCACGGTCGACGGCCAGACCACGGCGCACTACATCGCCGAACGCCTGGGCGGCGGCGATCTGACGGTCTCGCGCTTGGCCCACGGTGTGCCGGTGGGCGGCGAGCTCGACTACCTGGACGACGGCACACTCACCGCCGCGCTCAAGTCGCGCCGGCCGGCGTAGGAGCCGAAGCGGCGCCCAATAAGCTGATATATGGTTAATTATTTAATTAATCTAAAATGTGTTAATTGCTGACGATCCGGGGTTTTGCTGGCTCGATCGCTTCGTCGGCGGACTGCGGGTCCTCGAACTCCAGCTCCTCGATGCGCTCGCCGCGGCGGGTCACCTTCTCGCTGGAGATCCGGATCTGGCGCAGGTCATCGTTGGCCTGCTCGAAGTGGCGCTGCAGCTTGCCGACCCGCTCGTCGAGGCGGCCAAGGTCTTCGAGCAGCTTGCCGACCTCGGACTGGATCACGCCGGCCTGCTCGCGCATGCGCACGTCCTTGAGCACCGCGCGCACCGTGTTGAGCGTCGCCATCAGGGTGGTCGGCGAGACGATCCAGACCCGCGCCTTGTAGGACTCCTCGACCACGCTGCGGAAGGCGGCGTGCAGCTCGGCGTAGACCGCTTCGCTGGGCAGGAACATGAGCGCCGACTCGGCGGTCTCGCCGGGAATGATGTAGCGCGCCGCGATGGCCTGCACGTGGGTGCGCAGGTCGGCGGCGAGCGTCCGGCGCGCCTGGGCGCGGGCCGGCTCGTCGCCGGCCGACCTGAGCGCCTCGTAGCTCTCCAGCGGAAACTTCGAATCGATGGCGATCGGCCCGGGCGGGTTGGGCAGCTTCAGCAGGCAGTCGGCCCGCCGGCCGTTGCTGAGCGTCGCCTGGAACTCGTAGGCGTTGGGCGGCAGAGTGTTCTCCACGAGGTCGTTGAGCTGGATCTCGCCGAAGCTGCCCCGCGCCTGCTTGTTGGCCAGGATGTCCTGCAGGCCCACGACCTGGGTCGAGAGCTCGGTGATGTTCTTTTGCGCCTGGTCGATCACCGCCAGGCGCTCGCGCAGCTCGATGAGGGTGTTCTGGCTGCGGGTGGAGGATTCCTGCAGCCGGTCGCCGACCCGCTTGGAAAGATCGGCGAGACGCTCCTCGAGCGCCTTGGTGACGGC
>CAMYMY010000334.1 GCA_947259625.1 uncultured Kiloniellales bacterium
TTCGATCGGGACGGCTTCAACGAGACGGAGTCCCTCACGATCGACGAAAACCTGCGCCTCCAACACCGGGCCAACCTGTCGAGCACCGCCGCTTATCGCTTTCGTTCCACGGAGCAGGAATCCAACGATACCGACGAGCACCTCGCATCCTACGGCTTGACCCACAGGCTCTACCGAAACCTCACCACGACCGCCAACCTGTCGACCAGATTCACGGACTCGGACGTAGGCAGCGAGGACGAATACGGGGGCGACCTGCACCTGAGCTACAGCAAGGAGATCCGGCCGGGGATCGGACTCTCGCTGTCCGGCGGCGGCGGCTACCGGCTCACCGACATCGAGTCCGAAGACGGCCTCGTTCGGAAAGAAAGGGAGGGCCACACAGTCCTCCCCAGCCTCACGTTCAATTTGGACGAGCGCTTCGTGGACCAGCCCAGCATCATCGTTGAAAACAGCAAATGCCCAAGCAATGGCTGCATCTTAAATTCCGATTACCAGGTAAGCTCCGTCGCAAACGACTTTACACAGATAGAAATCCTGATAACCGGTCCTTCGGGTCTCGCTGTGGGCGATAGGGTTGATGTCACCTACTACTACCAGTCGGTACCCACGATCAAATACTCCACGACATCCTACGACTATACGCTGCGCCTGGATTTCGGCTGGATCGCCCTGTATCACCGGGCGTCCAACTCGGAGGAGGACCGGATCTCGGGCGCCGACCAAGAGTTTCTGACGGACCGGAGCAACTCGTCGACGGGCCTGGAGCTGCGCTGGACCAACCGGGCCACACGGGCGAAATTCGTCGGGGAATACCGGACCATCGACTCGGGGGACTTCGAGAGCGACAGCTTGAGCTTCAACCAGTCCGTGTTCCACACCCTTGCGCCGAGAGCCCACTTGAACTTCAATGCCAACGAGGTGTTCTCGGACGGCGACGGGACCGACAGCGAGCTCTATTCCGCGGACCTGTCGCTGGACTGGCGGCCGTGGCCCGACGTCGCCCTCAGCCTCAGACCCAACCTCGGAGCCTGGATCAGGCGGGACAAGACGGCGAACACCCGCGGAACCCGCGAGGAAGGATTCCTTACGGCGGGCTTGGATTTGCGTTGGACCTGGCGCAGAGTTGTCCTCGACCTGCGGTACGATCACAACCATCGCCAAGGCAATGAAAACGTCAACGATTCCGACGAAGATCGCGTGTTCTTGAGAGTGAGCAGGAGTTTCTGATGCGCCGCGCACTATCCGTGCTGCTCGTCCTCGGCGTTACGGCCTGCACCGGCCTCGGCGGCCTGCCCCCGGACCTCGCGGCTCCCGAGGAGCCGCTGGTCTGGCCCGGCCCGCCCGAGCAACCCAGGATCAAGTTCCTGTACGCGTTTCGCGAGCCGCAGCACCTGGGGATCGAGACCCCGTTCTTCGAGAGACTGCTGTCCTTGATCGCGGGCAAGAAGCCGCAGGGAATGGTCCGGCCTTATGCCGTTGCGGCGGACGCCGGCAGGATTGCCGTGGCCGATCCCGGGCTGAGGGCGGTCCACCTGTTCGACAGGAAGGCGGAGACCTACGAGGTGATCACCAAGGCGGGGACCGACGCTCTGCGCTCTCCGGTCGGGGTGGCGCTCGCCCCGGACAGGCTCTATGTCGCGGATTCCGCCTTGGGCAAGGTCCTCGCCTTCGATGCCGAAGGCGGCTTTCTGCACGCCGTAGCGGCGCTGGAGCGGCCGACGGGCCTCGCCTACGACCAGGAAACCGGCCGGCTCTACGTGGCCGATGCCCTGGCTCACAGCGTTACGGCGTTCGACGCAACGGGAAGAAAGCTACTGTCGTTCGGAGGCCGTGGACCGGAGAGCGGACTGTTCAACTATCCGACCCACCTGTACCTGCGGGCCGGGCGGCTCTACGTGAACGATACCATGAATTTCAGGGTGCAGGTCTTCGGTCGCGACGGGCGCCTCGTGTCGTCCTTCGGCTCCCACGGCGACGGCTCGGGCGATTTCTCCCAGCCCAAGGGGATCGGGGTCGACGGCGAGGGGCACATCTATGTCGTCGACTCCGTCTTCGACCGGGTCCAGATCTTCGATGCGGAGGGCAGGTACCTCCTGGCCTTCGGCGGGCCCGGACAGAAGGTCGGGACATTCTGGCTGCCGAGCGGCCTGTTTATCGCGGACGACCGGATCTACGTCGCCGATTCGTACAACCGGCGCGTCCAGGTGTTCGAGTTCCTCGGAGGAAACTAGCGATGCGATGCTTGATCCTGCTGTGTCTCGTCGTGCTGCTGCCGCCGCGGGCCTGGGCGGCGCAGGACGTGGTGAATACGCTTCACAATCTCTCCTCCACGGAGCCCACCAATCCGCCCATCGCGCGCACCTTCAAGAGCGCCACCGTCTCGCAGGTCTGCGTGTTCTGCCACACGCCGCACAACGCCACGCCGGAGGCTCCGCTGTGGAACCGTACGACGTCGGGGCAAACCTATACCCCTTACGACAGCACGACCTTGCAGGCCAATCCCCGGCCCGACCAGCCGACCGGCAAATCGCGCCTCTGCCTGTCCTGTCACGACGGCACCGTCGCGCTGGGCGCGCTGGTCAACCCGCCGAACGAGGTGACCAACGACATGGCGGGCACGCTCCTGACGGGCCGGGGCGAGCTGGGCACCGACCTGAAGGACGATCATCCGATCTCCTTCGTCTACGACACCACCCTGGCGAACGCCGATGGGGAGCTGCTCGACCCCTCGGTCTGCTGCAACCCGTCCATCCCGGGCCATCTGCCCCTGGACGGCGCCGAGCTGCAGTGCACGAGCTGCCATGACGCGCACGAGAAGGACCTGGCGCCGTTCCTGCGCAGGGCCGTTCTGAACGGCGAGCTGTGCACCGGCTGCCACGATCGCAAGAGCCCGACGTTCGCCTGGGACTGGACCTCCTCCTCCCATGCCTTGTCGGCGGCGACGCCGTCGAGCGGCGATCCCTGGGATAACCGGCGGCCCGAATGGCAGCAGATCACCAGCGTCGCCGAGGGCGCCTGCCTCAACTGCCACACGCCGCACAACGCCGCCTTCGTCCCGCCGCGGCCGCCGCGCCTGCTCAAGGAACATCAGGAGACCACCTGCTACCTGTGCCACGACGGCAGCGTGACCACCCAGGTGCCGCCACTGAACATCCAGGTGGATATTCTCAAGGCCTACAGCCATCCCGTCGACGACGGCGCCCTGGCGGGACTGCACGACGCCACCCTGGCCGAAGATCCCCTGACCATGTCGCTGCACGTCGAATGTGCGGACTGCCACAATCCGCACGGGGTCAAGGACGCTCCGCCGATGATTGCATTCAATCCCGCGAGCACCGGGGCGCCCCATTCCACCCCGCCGAACGCCAACGCCAGGATCCTCGGCGTTACCGGCATCGACGCCAACGGGCTCGTCAAGCAAGAGATCGACTACCAGTACGAGCTCTGCTTCAAGTGCCACGGCGTTCCCGGCAGAAGCTCCTGCGGCTCGATCGGCACGGTCCTCCCCAATCTCGGGCGCTGTTCGACCCCCGACGGCCTGCGGATGGAGCGAGGCGACGGCGTCTACAACCTCCGCGAAAAGGTCGACCCGGGAGTCGCCCTCTCCTACCACCCGCTGGTCCAGAACGACGCCAGCAACGACGCCGAGATGCCCAGCCTCCTGACGCCGCTGCAGCCGAACGACCTGATCTACTGCACCGACTGCCACAGCAGCAACGATTCGCCCGCCGCCGGGGGCGTGGGGCCGACCGGGCCGCACGGCTCGACATGGAACGCCCTGTTGACACAGCGCTACGAGTTCGACCCGACCCAACCCTTCGACCAGATGTCTGGAGGCCAGCGGCCCTACGAACTCTGCTACAAATGCCACGACGAAGCCAGTATCCTGGCCGATCAGAGCTTCAGAGAGCACGATGTCCACGTCAGGGGGGCGGACAAGCCCTGCGTTCTCTGTCACGATCCGCACGGCTCGCAGGACTTTCCGCGCCTGCTCAACTTCCTGACCAACATCACCTTCGGCGGCCAGGACTGGGTCATTACCGACGACTGCGGTGGCGGCGGCGGCTCCTGCGGCAGGATCGGACCGACGTTTGAGGACACGGGCACCTTCTCGGGCGCCTGCTATCTCAACTGCCACAGTGGGAGTCCTACGAGCCGGGAATTGCATGACCCGTTCACGTACTGAGGGGGGAAAGCGCTGACCCCTTTGGCGATCCTCGACCTGCGAGGCTGCTCCTCGTGGTCCTCTCTCTGGGGAGGGATTGACTCGTTTGCCCGCCAAACGACCTGTTTGTAATGCAGAACCCGGCGCACATCTCCGGTTCGCATAGCCGCCGGGCCCGGGTATGCCGTTGTCGGACGTCGTGATCGCGGTGACGCGCCTTCGCTTTG
>CAMYMY010000335.1 GCA_947259625.1 uncultured Kiloniellales bacterium
ACATCGCTGCAAAGCACTTTATGGGTCCATTGGTCGCCCATATCGATTTGGAGCTCGGAAAGCTGTACCGCGGCCAAGGGGCTTGGAACGAAGCGCAATCACACTTCGAATCTGCCATGTCCCTATACCGCGACCTTGGCATGAACTACTGGTTGGATATGGCCGAAGCCGAACTGGCACGTGAACGCCAAAAGGTGCCCGCACCGCTTTCGCTACGCTGAGCCGTCGGTGCATCTATGGGCGACAGACCCCCGGGAATAGGGAAGTCCTCGAAAGAGGACGCCCTTCGCGCGAATACCGAATCGGCAAAGCCCCTGACCGAGGCTGCTGGCCTCGGTTGGCTGATCGTGGATCAGGCGCTATAAGCGGCGGTGTGTTTGTTGCAGGCCTGCCTTTGCACTTTACGTTCGAGAATCTCGTCCGCAACGGCCCGAGAAGCCGCTCCAATCAAATTGGCCGCGAGGGACAGTCCCTTGGCTGCCGCGTGATCTCCCAACTCGTCCAAACACACCTGGAGTGCCTGAATGTCGCTGTTCAGGTCGGCACCTCCAACCTTATGCCTCTTCATCATGATCCCGGCTCTCCCTATGTCCGCCGCATAGCAGATGCAAAAATCTAAGAGAATGTTAATTCAGAAAGACACAGTGGCGCTGTGAAGAACTTCACAGACAGCTAACCATGTTGGTCGTAGAAAAATCTGTCGATTTGAGACCTGAGCATAAATACTGGAGAGGGTTCAATGACAGTGGACAGCAACGATGGCACGGTGGTGCGCGGTGCGGATGGAGCGCTCTACGTCGTGTCTACAAATATCTGCCAATGCGCAGAACCGGCTTTGAACACGGAATCTGGTTCCGACGATACATCGACCAGCACGCTAGGCTTCACAACATCAAGAGACCACGCCTCGGCGCGGGTCTTCATCGAGCCGGGCGATCACGCCTCGGCGCGGGTCTTCGTCGACCCGGGCGATCACGCCTCGGCGCGGGTCTTCGTCGACCCGGGCGATCACGCCTCGGCGCGGGTCTTCGTCGACCCGGGTAACGTAGCAGCCTGAGCCCTATCGGCTGCTGGCTGCGGGGAAGGCCTGATCTCTGGGCGCTTTCGCGTGCTGGGGATGTTAGCGGGTACGCATCCACCGGCACGCGGAAGGGTCCATTTGGTCAACCTTTAGAGGTGACCCATGCCACATTCCATGATGCTGTCTTCAGATATGCTGTACCCTGACCGCGACTGGCCCGTCCGTCGTCATACAGCTGTGCCAAAGGGTTTTCAGGACAGTACCCACCGGCTGGTTTCACCGGAGACGACCCTGGCCCGGGTTCAGCGCTATCTTCCGGTCATGGGGATCACCCGCGTGGCGAACGTCACCGGCCTGGATACCATCGGCATTCCGGTCGTCATGGTCTGCAGGCCGAACTCCCGCTCGGTCTCGGTATCGCAGGGCAAGGGCTTCGACCTGATTGCGGCCAAGGTCTCCGGCGTCATGGAGTCGATCGAGTCCTATCACGCCGAGCGTATCGACTTGCCGCTCAAGCTCGGCAGCCACGAGGATCTCCGGTACAAGAATCCGGTGATCGATGTTGACCGGCTGCCGCGTTTCAGCGACAGCCGGTTCGCTCCGTATACCCCGCTGCTCTGGATCGAGGCGCAGGAGATCATGGGCGGCGGATCGGTCTGGCTGCCTTACGAGATGGTTCATCTCAATTACACCTTGCCGCTGCCGACCGGGCACGGCTGCTTCGTCGCCAGCTCGAATGGGCTGGCTTCGGGCAACCACTGGCTCGAGGCGGTGAGCCACGGCATCACCGAGGTGGTCGAGCGCGACGCGACGACCCTCTGGCATCTGCTCGAGCCCGAGGAGCAGCAGCGGACCCGGCTCGACCTGGATACGGTCGACGACCCCTGCTGCCGGGCCCTGCTGACCCAATACCGGCAGGCGGGAGTCATGGTCGCGGTATGGGAGACCACCAGCGACGTTGGGATACCCTCCTTCCTGTGCCGGATTCTCCAAGAGGAGGGGCCGCCGTCCAATACGCTGCGTCCGGCTTCGGGCATGGGCTGCCATCCGGCGCGCAACGTCGCCTTGATGCGGGCCTTGACCGAAGCGGCGCAGAGCCGCCTGACCTTTATTTCCGGCGCCCGCGACGATATGACCAGGGACGACTACGGACGGTATCTGGACCGCGAGACCTATGACGCCTGGCGCGCCACGATGGACCACGATGGTCCCGGCCGCGGTTTTCAAAGGGCGCCGACTTTCCTCGGCGAGACCTTCGAGCAGGACGTGGCATGGGAGCTGGAACGCCTGCGGGCCGTCGGCATCGAGCAGGTCGCCGTGGTCGACTTGACCAAGCCGGAGTTCGGCATTCCCGTGGCAAGGGTTGTGATTCCCGGACTCGAGGGAATCGATCACTCCCCGAAATTCGTGCCCGGATCCAGGGTGAAATCACGCATGCGAGAGACCGTATGACCATCATCGTATTCAGCGGACCGACACTGCCACCGGCCGAGGCGGCAAAGGAACTGGACGCGCTGTACATGCCGCCGGTTTCGGAGGGGGATGTCTACAGGGCTGCGTTGGAGAGCCCGCGTGCCATCGGCATCATCGACGGATACTTCGAGAACGTGCCCTCGGTCTGGCACAAGGAGATCCTCTATGCCCTGTCCCGGGGAATCCGGGTTTTCGGGAGCGCCAGCATGGGCGCGCTTCGGGCCGCGGAGCTTGCGCAATTCGGCATGCAGGGGGTCGGCGCGACCTTCGAAGCCTTCCGCGACGGCAGGTTGGAAGACGACGACGAGGTGGCCGTGATCCACGGCCCGGCGGAGTTGGGCTATCCGATGCTGTCGGAGGCGATGGTCAACATCAGGCGAACGCTCTCGGACGCCCACGCCGGGGGCGTGATTTCCTCGCTCACCCGAGAAGGGCTCGAGCAGATCGCCAAGCACTTGCCCTATCGAGAGCGCGCCTATCACGCGATCCTGTCGCGCGGTCTGGCGGCCGGCCTGGCGGCCGACGAACTGGCGCAGTTCAAGGCTTGGCTGCCGAGCGGCCGGGTCGACCAGAAGCGCGAGGATGCGATCCTGATGCTCAGGGTCATGCGCGACTGTTTGAAGCCGGACAGCGAAGCGATATCGGTCGCCTTTCATTTCGAACACACGACGCTTTGGGAAAAGGCCGCGCGCATGGCGATTCAAGGGGGCGATGCGTCACACCGGGCCGAAGTGTGATTGCGGCGGGTTTCCGGCGTGGTTTTAGGCTCGGCGTTTTTTGCGCTCCCTGATCGGCTGCATCGGATATAGTCGAGGCTCCTGATCCGGCCACGAGGCCGTGGCTGGGGGGAGACCCGACTATCGGCGGATGCAGGCTGACGTGGAATCGGCCCACTTCGAGATCCTCTCCAAGAATCAGCTCTTGAGCCGATTGACGCCTCAAGAGATGGACGAACTTCTTTCTCTGGCAACGATCGAGCGTTTCGGCCCTGGCGACGTGATCTTTCACAAGGGAGATCCGGGAGACCGGCTATACGCCATCCTGAACGGCCGTGTGGGTATCAATACGGTATCGCGCGAGGGCAAGGAGATAATCCTGAACATACTCGACCGTGGCGAGGTGCTCGGCGAGATCGCCGTGCTCGACGGCAAGAGGCGTACGGCCGGCGCGGTCGCCATACAGCCGACGAAACTGGTGCGTATCGGCCGGGCCGAGTTCCTACCGTTCCTGGAGCGGCACCCCAGATTGTGTATCCGCGTCATCGAAGTGCTTTGCGAACGGCTGCGCTGGACCAGCGATATCATCGAGGACACGATCTTCCTCGATATTCCGCGCAGACTGGCCAAGCGCCTCTTGACCTTGATCGAGCGTAACGGCCAGCCGGTCGAGGGCGGCGTGAAGATCGATATGAAGCTGTCACAGGAGGACCTCGGGAATATGTTGGGAGCTACCCGCGAGAGTGTGAACAAGGGGATTGGCTCCCTGCAACAGCAAGGTGTGATCAGCTATGAAGGGGCGTACATCATCGTCCACGATATCGATGCCCTCAGGAGACTGCTCGGCAAGGACGAGGCGGTCTGACGCGTCGCGGCGCCGTTGCCTACTGTCTTGTCGATCCCATGTAGAGATCCAAATTAGCGTCGATCTCAGAGTATCGATTTCGAAATAGTTTCAGTAATTTCCAATATTATTCGCCTTATAGGAAAATTCGTATAAAATATTTTGTCATTTGTTATTCTATTATATTGAAGTCGAAAGTCTGTAGTCATTCCTTAACTATGTAGCAAGGGTTGGTCGCTATCTTAGTGCGTGCGGAAGCCGCCGCACTCCTGGGCTCTCATCCTCGGTTCGCATCGGTGATCGAGATCAA
>CAMYMY010000336.1 GCA_947259625.1 uncultured Kiloniellales bacterium
GGAGCGCCGCCGCCGAGCCGTCCGCGGCGCCGCGCGCGCCCGCGCCGCGTCCCGTCGCCCGGCCGGGGCCGGCCCCCGCCGTTTCGCCCCCCGCCGTGTTGGCCCGGCCGGTGCCCCCCGGACCGGCGCCGGGTCCGCCGCCGCGAAGCACGGCGCCGGCGGGCGCTCCGCAAACCGTCGCGCTGCCCCCCATTGCGCCGCCCCCCATTGCGCCACCCCCCATTGCGCCACCCATTGCGCCACCGGGAACCGAGCCGGGCGCCGGGCCGGGCGCCGGGCCGGGCACAGTTGCGACGCCGGGCGGCCCGGCCGAGCGCGGCGAATTGGTCGGCGTCATCTATTTCCTGGACGGCTCGACCCGCGTGGACGCCCGGGACCGGCGGGTGTTGGGTGACATCGTCCTGTTGCAGCAGCAGCGCGGCGGCCTGATCCACGTGATCGGGCACGCCAGCAGACGTCCCAAGGCGCCGGACCCAGCGGCGCACCGGCTGGCCAACTTCACGCTGTCGCTGGACCGGGCGCGGACCGTCGCCCTGGCCTTGACGGAGCTGGGCGCCGGGGACATGGAGGTGGTGGCGGCCTCGGACAGCGAGCCGGTCTACGACGAGTCGCAGCCAACCGGCGAGGCCGGCAACCGGCGGGTCGAGATCTTCCTGGAAAACTAGCCCGCTGGCCGCTACAAGAACGCCGCGGCCCGAACGACGGCGGGGTTCCGGCGGGCCGGACGGCAAGGGGGGCGCTTGCCGAGCACGAGAAGGCCATGGAGCAGGAATTTCACAAGATCAAGCGCTTGCCGCCCTACGTCTTCGCCGAGGTGGACAAGCTCAAGGCCGCGCGGCGGGCGGCCGGCGACGACATCATCGACTTCGGCATGGGCAACCCGGACCAGCCGCCGCCCCGGCACGTGATCGACAAGCTGGTCGAGGCGGTGCAGAACCCGCGCATCCACCGCTATTCGACCTCGCGCGGCATCCCCGGCCTGCGCAAGGCGATCGCCGGCTATTACACGCGGCGCTTCGGCGTCGAGCTCGATCCCGACCGAGAGACCATCGTCACCCTGGGCTCCAAGGAGGGTCTGGCCAACCTTTGCCAGGCGATCACCAGCCCCGGCGACATCATCCTGGTGCCGAACCCGAGCTATCCGATCCACGCCTTCGGCTTCATCATCGCCGGCGCCGCGATCCGCTCCATGCCCTGGGGGCCGGGTTTCGACTTCATGGACCAGCTCGAGCGCGCGGTGCGCCACTCGGTCCCCAAGCCCCTGGCGTTGGTGATCAACTATCCGTCCAACCCGACCGCGGAGGTCGTCGACCTGGACTTCTACGGCGCCATCGTCGAGTTCTGCCGGCGGCACGGGATCTACGTGATCTCGGACATCGCCTATGCCGAGGTCTACTTCGACGGCCCGCCGCCGCCCTCGATTCTCCAGGTGCCCGGCGCGCGCGAGGTCGCGGTCGAGTTCACCTCGCTCTCCAAGACCTATTCCATGCCCGGCTGGCGGATCGGCTTCTGCAGCGGCAACGCCAAGCTGATCGCCGCGCTCGCCCGGGTGAAGTCCTACGTCGACTACGGCGCCTTCACGGCGATCCAGGTGGCCGCCACGGCCGCGCTCAACGGGCCGCAGGACTGCGTCGACGAGATGCGCGCGCGCTACCGCTCGCGCCGCGACGTCTTGATCGGCGGCCTGGCGGCGGCCGGCTGGGCGGTGCCCAGCCCGCCGGCCACGATGTTCGCCTGGGCGCCGGTGCCGCCGGCCTTTGCCGAGGCGGGCTCGCTCGAGTTCTCCAAGCTGCTGCTGACCGAGGCCAAGGTCGCGGTCTCGCCGGGGGTCGGCTTCGGCGAATACGGCGACGGCCACGTGCGCCTCGCCCTGGTCGAGAACGAGCACCGGACACGCCAGGCGGTGCGCGGCATCAAGACCTTCCTGAAGAAGCACGGCGTGCGGCCGGGCAAGGCCGCGAGGAAGCTGGCCTCATGACCCAGGCGCTCAGGATCGGCGTGGCCGGGCTCGGCACCGTGGGCGCGGGCACTTTGACGCTGCTGCAGGCGCACGGCGAGCTGATCGCCGAGCGCTGCGGCCGGCCGGTCCTGGTCTCCGCCGTCTCGGCGCGCGACCGGCGCAAGGACCGCGGCCTGGACCTCTCGGCCGTGCGCTGGTTCGAGGACGCCCTGGCGCTGGCGGCCGACCCCGAGGTCGACGTGGTGATCGAGCTGATCGGCGGCTCGGAGGGCATCGCGAAAGACGTGGTTGAGACGGCGCTCAGCCGGGGCAAGCACGTGATCACCGCGAACAAGGCGCTGATCGCCCACCACGGCACGGCGCTCGCGCGCCAGGCCGAGGCGGCCGGCGCGGCGCTGGCCTGCGAGGCGGCGGTGGCCGGTGGCATCCCGGTCATCAAGGCACTGCGCGAGGGCCTGGCCGCCAACGCGATATCGCGCATCTACGGCATCCTGAACGGCACCTGCAACTACGTGCTCTCGACGATGCGCGACAGCGGCCGCGAGTTCGGCGAGGTGCTGGCCGAGGCGCAGAAGCTGGGCTATGCCGAGGCCGACCCGAGCTTCGACGTGGACGGGGTCGACGCGGCGCACAAGCTGGCGATCCTGACCGCGCTCGCCTTCGGCTGCGAGGTCAACTTCGAGGGCGTCCACGTCGAGGGCATCCGCGAGGTCTCGGCGCTCGACATCGTCTATGCCGAGGAGCTCGGCTACCGGATCAAGCTGCTCGGCCTCGCGCGCCTGATCGACGGCGGCGTGGAGCAGCGCGTGCACCCCTGCATGGTGCGCTCGCAGGCGCCGATCGCCAACGTCGAGGGCGTGTTCAACGCGGTCGTGGCCGAGGGCGATTTCGTCGACTCCATCCTGCTCGAAGGCCGCGGGGCGGGCGCCGGACCGACCGCCTCGGCGGTTGTCGCGGACCTGATCGACATCGCCCGCGGCATCCGCCTGCCGACCTTCGCGCTGCCGGCGGCGCGCCTGAAAGCGCTGCCCTCGCTGCAGATGGAGCGCCATACGGGCTGCTACTACGTGCGCCTCATGGTGGTCGACCGCCCGGGCGTGATCGCCGACGTGGCCGCGGCCCTGCGCGACGAGGAGATCTCGATGGAGGCCATGATCCAGCGCGGCCGCGCGCCGGGCGAGGCCGTGCCCGTGGTGCTCACCACCCACGAGACCGAGGAAGCCCGCATGGCCCGCGCGCTCGCCCGCATCGTCGCGCTCGAAGCGGTCCTCGAGCCGCCGCGCATGATCCGCATCGAGGCGCTGTAGCCGGCGACGTGCGGGTCTGAATCCTCGGGCGGTCGCAGCCCGGAGTTCGCCAGCTTCACGGGTCCTTAATAAATTCGCGAATACATTGGCTAGCGTACACGCCAGGGATGCGGAATGCGCCCTGGATTGGCCTTCGGTCGCCGATCTGCAGGAGAGGACCCATCCGTGATGAAAACCCTGATCCAGGCCGCCTGGGTGGCATTGTTTCTGTTGGGCCTTCTGCCTCAGGGGGCCATGGCGCAATCTTCCGGCGGCCTGTACGGCGAGGTGCGTTTTGGCGCGAGCTTTGTCGATGACGCCGACTTCGAGGAACTCGGCGTGACCGGCGAAGTTTCCTATGACACCGCTGTCGCCTTGGACTTCGCGTTCGGCACATTCTTTGATATGGGACTTCGCCTCGAGTATCAGTTCGGCTTTCGCGGGGCCGATACCGACACGCTCCAGATCGATGGGTCCGGCACCTTCGACTTCGATGCCTACCTTTTCACCGTCACCAACATGCTGAACGTCTATTACGACTTCGACCTTGGCCGCATCTCTGGCAGTCCGGCAGGCTCGAGCCGGCTTGTGCCCTACATCGGTGGTGGCGTCGGCTTCGCGATTCATGAGCTTGATGTCGATTCAGTCGGCTCGGAATCGGACACGGTTTTCGCCTATCAGGGCATCGCTGGCTTGGCCTACAGCTTCACGCCGAACTGGGGCATGACGCTCAGCTATCTTTACCTGGGCACTTCGGACCCGAAGTTTCAGTACTTCGAGACCGAGTACAGCAGCCACAACGTGATGCTTGGCCTGAGGTATTCTTTCTGAAGCCCTGCCAGGATCTCACCGAAAGCGCTCGTTTTCTCGCGGCGCGGTCCACGGGCCACACGGCATGATCCGAATCGAGGCGCTTTAGCGGGCGGAGTCCGGCTCGAAATGAAGAGCAGGATATCACTGTGTCAGCGAAGCCCTTATTGTCATCGCCGGGCTTGACCCACTGCTGTCCGGTTGAGCCAGGGACCGCAACGGCTAAGCCTTTGGCACAGAGGGAAAATCACCCCCGCTTGTCGTTCGCGGACTTGATCCGCGAATCCAGGGTTGGTTGGTAAG
>CAMYMY010000337.1 GCA_947259625.1 uncultured Kiloniellales bacterium
CCCTGGGGCGGTGAACGATTCGAGCTGCGCGATGTCCGACCGCTGAACTACATTATCGGCCCACTCTTCAGCGGTAAGACAAAGCTGGCGCAGCGCCTCGCCGAAACGATGCACAACGCAGCCTTTCTAGGCCTGGAGCGGTTGGAGGAAGGCGGCGCGGCGGCTCGGGCGCAGTTGGACGCCGACCCAGCTCTCAGATCGCGGGTCGATCAGGCGCTGGCCAGGCTGGTCGAGGACGGCGCAGCTCGGTCGGACGCCCTCATCGCCCTTCTTGCCGGTTTAGAAGCCGACGGGCCGGACGTCCTGATCGTCGACATGATTGAGCAGGAGCTTGACGAGGCCTCTCAACAGGCCCTTGTCGCACATCTGCGCCGCCGTGGGGCGGACGCGAGGCCGCTGTTCCTGATGACCCGTTCCTGCGAAATCTTGGACTTGGCTTCCGTGGGCGGCCACGAGGCGATCATCCTCTGTCCGGCAAATCACAGCCCGCCCACTCATGTCGACCCTTACCCCGGCGCCCCAGGCTATGAGGCCGTCGCCACCTGCCTCGCTTCGCCCGAGGTGCGGGCTCGAACGGAAGGGGTGATCGCCTGGCGGCCGGCGGCGGAGTGATGGCGCCCTTCCCCGGCGGCGAGAAACCTCAAACGCTGAGGGCGCAAGCGGCATTTCGGCTAAATCACGCTGATTGGCGGAAGTCTGAGACATGCGAACAGCGGGTAGGGCAAACGTCCACAATGGGTCACATACCTAGCCGTGTAAAACCAGTCCAAAGGTGATCCGTTTGCCGCCACATGGCGACTCATCTGGTGCAAGTTGGTGCCGAAGGAGGGGTGTCCCGTACGTCAATGACCTTTGGTATGTCGGGGCCGCAGCACGAGCAGCTTGATGATGTCCTGAAACAAGAAGCGCTCCTCGATCAGCTCGAGACCGGCGGCGTCCACGTACTGCTCGGTGTTGCGGTCGAAGGTGGCGCCGTACACCAGACGCACCCAGGGCGACCACAAACGCATTACGAAGCGTTTCAGCGGATCGCGCGAGTAGGCGTACTCGAGGAGCCGGATGTCTCCGCCCGGCTTGCAGATCCTGCGCAGCTCGCGGAGCGCCGGCAGCTGGTCCTCGTCGTCGAGCACGCAGAACAGGAAGGTGGCGATTACATAGTCGAAATGTCCGTCGGGAAAGTCGGTGGCCATGGCGTCCATAAGGCGCAGCTCGGCCGCGACGCCCAGGCGCGCGTTGCGTTTGCGGGCCTGGGCCAGCATCCGGGCGCTCAAGTCGACCCCGACAACCTCGCCCTCCGGCGGATAGAAGGGCATGTTGCGCCCCGTCCCGACGCCCGCGTCGAGGACGGCCCCGCCCACGCCCTCGAAGAGAATACGACGGATCGGCCGGTAGCGCCGGTACTCGAAGGGCAGGTCCAGCAGGTCGTAGATCCGCGCTATGTGGTCGTAGGTCCGTTTCTCGCCCACGCGCCGTCCGCCCCCGTCCATGCGGTGCGAATTTCGGAGTCTCCGGTCACTATCGCACGGAGGGGCACCGGGGCCTAATGCCCCTCGCGCCACCAGGCGAGGAGTGCGCTGCCCAGGGTGAGCAGCAGGACCAGGAGGGCGGGCAGCAGCGGCACCTGCAAGACGCCGGTCACGACGTAGCCGCCCTGGGCCTGCACGCCGATCCAGCCGCGCCCGTGGCGGTCGCGCCGAGGCTTGACCTTGCGCAGAGAGGGCAGGCGGTCGCTGGCCAGGCGCACGACCGCGCCGCGGCTCGCCTCGATCAGCGGCTCCAACGGCTCGGCCGTCGCGCGCAGGTCCTCGAACTCGACCGGATTGAGCGGTCCCACGGCGGCCAGCGCCGTTTTCTGGCCGTCGCTGACCCGGTAGAGCCCGGCCTCGGTCACCGGCATCAGGCCGCTCGCGCGGCCGCCGCGGCCGGGCTCCAGGGTGAGGCTCCGCAGCTCGCCGGACGGCAGGGTCACCTCGATCTCGGGCAGGTCCGGGGCAAGCGAGCGCCGGACGACCTCCAGCTGTCCGCCGGCCACGCTGGCGCGCAGG
This sequence comes from uncultured Kiloniellales bacterium, assembly GCA_947259625.1. Lineage (GTDB taxonomy): Bacteria > Pseudomonadota > Alphaproteobacteria > Kiloniellales > JAKSDN01 > CAMYKD01. The sequence goes on from CAMYMY010000337.1 coordinate 2,046, forward strand.
TCCTCCTCCTCGAGGTCCGGCTCCCGCATCAGCCAATGGGCGACCCGGCGCAGCAGCTCGGCCTGCGGCCCGCCGCCCTCGAAGCCCCGCGACCAGAGCCACATGTGGTCACTCAGGAACTGGGCCACGCGGCCTTCGCCGACCCGGTCCAGGATCAGCAGCGGCCGCCCCTCGGCGCCGTCCATGACCACCACGCCACGGGTCGGGTGGGCCTCTATTTGGCGGAACCATCGGCCCCAGCCGGGCGCCTTGGACGCGTCGGTCCCGGCGTCGGGCAGGTCCGCGGTCACCGGGTGGCGCCAGCCCAACTCGGTCAGCGCGGGCCGGTAGCCCTGCTCGAGGATGCTGCCGCTCGGCTCGCCCGGCAGCACCCGTCCGAGCGGCGTGCGGTACAGCGACAGCGGCGTGGCGAAGGTCGGGCCGACAGCTTCCAGCAGCGCGCCACCCTCCTCGACGTAGCGCGCGATGTTCTCCAGATAGATGGACGGCAGCACGCCTCGTCGCCGGTAGCGGTCGAAGATGATCAGGTCGAACTCTTCCAGCTTGACCTCGAACAGCTCGCGCGTCGGGAACGCGATCAGCGACAGCTCGCGGATCGGCGTGCCGTCGTTCTTTTCCGGCGGGCGCAGGATGGTGAAATGGACCAGGTCGACCGCCGGGTCGGACTTCAGGATGTTGCGCCAGGCCCGCTCGCCGGCGTGCGGCTCGCCCGATACCAGCAGCACGCGCAGCCGGTCACGCACGCCGTTGATCTGCACTGCGGTCCTGTTGTTGGCCAGGGACAGCTCCCGCGGTCCGGGTGCGACCTCGATCTCCAGGACGCTGGGCCCGCGGTGCGACAGCTCGAACTCGACCTCGGTTTCGACCCCGGTCGGCAGGTGCAGGACCTTCGGCGGGCCCCCGTCTTGCCGGATCTCGACCCTGGCGATGCCGCCGGGCTCCTCGCCCGGAAGATCGTCGACCCTGAGGGTGAGCGGCTGCTCGCGACCGACGATCCCGAAGCGCGGGGCCTGGGTCACGGCGATGCGGCGATCGCCTTCGTCCTCGCGGCCGGTCAAAAGCAGGTGGAGCGGCGCGTCGAGGCCCAGCGCTTCCAGGTCCTCCGGCGCGTCGTGCACCTGGCCGTCGCTGATCATCAGGACGCCGGCGATCCGCTGGCGCGGCACCTCGGAAAGTCCCTGGCGCAAGGCGGTGAAAAGTCGTGTGCCCTGCTCGTCCCTGCCGAGACCCGCGCCGGCGGCGCGGATCACGCGCACCTCGGTGTCCTCGAGCCGGTCCAGCGCCTGGGTCAGGTGCGCGAGCGCGGCCTCGCTCTGCTCGGGCCGCGGCGCTATGTCCTGGCTCGGGCTCTCGTCGACCACGACCAGGACCACGTCGTCCAGGCCCGCGCGCTGCTCCTTGACCAGCGAGGGATTGGCGAGCGCCGCGACCAGCGCGGCGGCGGCCGCGGCGCGCCACCAGACCCCGGGCGCCCGCCGCCACAGGGCCAGCGCGATGGTCGCCAGCGCGACGACGGCCAGGGCCGTCACCACGGGCCAGGGCAGCAGCGGCGCCCAGCCGATCGAAAGCTGGCCGCTCACGGCCTGATCCCTCGGTTGCTCGGCGCGCTCATCATTGGCCCAGGCGCTCCAATATGAAGGGGACGTGCACCTGGTCGGCCTTGTAGTTGCCGGTCAGCGCGTACATCACCAGGTTGACGCCGAAGCGGTAGGACAGCTCGCGCTGCCGCTCGCCCCCGGGGACCACCGCGAAGATCGGCCGGCCGAGCTGGTTGACCGCCCAGGCGCGGGCCCAGTCGTTGGACCCGACCATGATCGAGGCTACGCCGTCGTTGACCCGCCCCTCGGTCGCGCCGATCCAGAGCGTGCCGCCGGCGAATCGGCCGGGGAAGTCCTGCATCAGGTAGAACGACTTGGTGAGCACGTGATCCGGCGGCACGGGTGCCAGCGGCGGTATCTCCAGCCCCTCGGTCAGACGCTTGAGGGCCTCGCTGCCCCGGCTGGTCCGGCCGAGCAGCTGGACCCCGGCGCCCGGCTCGCGCAGGTCGAAGAGGATCGTGCCGCCCTGCGAGAGGTACTGGTTGACCTTGCGCCGGGCATGCCCGGCGAGCGGCCTTTGCTCCGGGGTCACCGGCCAGTAGAGCAGGGGGAAGAAGGCCAGGTTGCGGGTCGGGATGCCACAGCACGCGTCGAGCTCTCCGTCGAACCGCGGATCTGCCGCCGGGTCGTCGAGCTCGATCCGTCGCCTGCTGCGGACCACCGCGCGGGCGATCTCAACGTGAATCGGGTGCTTCGCCTCGTCGCCGTCGACCTCG
>CAMYMY010000338.1 GCA_947259625.1 uncultured Kiloniellales bacterium
ATTCGCACCCCGGCGCGGCGGATCTCGCGCTTCAGGGCGAGGCCCTTGGCCAGCGTGCCGGGCGCCGACAGGGCCGCCGGCAGGTGCGGCAGGGCGCGCAGGGCGTTCGAGCGCGGCGTCATGTCGAGCAGCGCCGCGATCCTCACCCCGGCGCGCAGGTACTGGGCGGCGAGCAGCAGCAGCAGCGGCCCGGTCCCCGCGAGCACGACCCCCTTTTCGGGCACCATGCCGGCCGACTTCAGAAGAATCTGTCCGGCGCCGGCGGTCATCACCCCGGGCAGGGTCCAGCCGGGGAACGGCACGGGCCGCTCCATGGCGCCTCCGGCGATGATCACGCGCCCGGCGCTGACGAAGCGCGCCTGGCCGTTGTCGAGCAGGCCGATCTCGCGTTCCGGCGTCAGCAGCCAGACGCCGCAGGAGGGATGATAGGCTGCGCCGCTGACCCGGAAGACCTTGGCCAGGTCGACACCGCGCCGGTAGTCCTCGCCGAGCACCGCCGGGTCGGCCAGCGGCGTCTGCTCGACGCCGCGGTAGATCTGGCCGCCGGGCGCCGGCTGGTCGTCGAAGATCGCGACCTCCAGGCCCAGCTCGGCCGCCGTCGTGGCCGCGGCCAGACCGGCCGGGCCGGCGCCGATCACGGCGAGCTCGTGGCGTGCGGTCATGGCGCGGACTCGCCGGGGCCGTCCTGGCGCCTGATCGCCATGCCCTCGGCGACCCGGACCTGGCAGGCCTGGCGGTTCGGCGTGCCGTCGATCTCGACCAGGCAGTCGAAGCAGGCCCCCATCATGCAATAGGGCGCACGCGGCGCGCCCGAGACCGCGCTGGTGCGGAAGGGCAGCAGACCGTGCATCAGGGCCGCCGCCGCCACGCTCTCGCCCGCCGGCACTTGGACCGCCCGGCCGTCGATGGTCACGGTGACCCGCCCGGCGCCGTCGTCATGCAGCTTCTTGAACATCGAACCTGTCCGCTGAGAAGCCCTGGAACTCCGCCGGCAGCGCGCCCTCGGCGATGAAGCCGGCCAGGCGCTCGACATGGACCGCGGCCAGGGTGACGCCGCTGTGGCAGGCCGCGCTGAAGGCGCCCGGATACTCGGGCGAGCGGTCATAGACCGGAAAACCGTCCGGGGTCATGACCCTGAGCGCGCCCCACACCCGGACCACGGGCAGCCGGGCCAGATACGGAAAGAAGTCAAGCGCGCGCCGGGCGATCTCGGTCATCACGTCCGGCGTGGTGCCCTCGTCGAAACCGACGTCCTCGTGGGAATCGCCCAGCAGAAAGGAGCCCTCGCCGGTCTGGCGGACGTAGACCGTGGGATGGAGGAGACGCGGCGCGGCCCGCTGGGTCACCAGGACCTGTCCGCGCTGCGGCACGACCGGGACCGAAAGGCCGAGCGGGGGCGCCAGCCGCGCGCTGCCGAGCCCGGCGGCGAGCACGACCCGGTCGCCCTGGACCTTGCCGCCGTCGGTCACGACGGTGAAGCCGCCGGCCTCGGGCCGGACCTCGGCGACCCGCCGGTTCGGCAGGTAGCGGCCGCCCAGCGCGGCGTGGCCGACGTGGAGCGCGCGCAGCAGATAGAGCGGATTGCAGTGGCCGTCGTGCGGGCAGTAGGTGCCGCCGAGCACGGCCGGGCCGAGGCCCGGCAGCCGCTCGGCCAGGGCCTTGTGGTCGAGCACCTCGTAGTCCGGTCCGGGCGCGGTGTTCTTGGCCCGGATCCTCTGCAGCCGCGCCGCCTGCTCGGCGAGCTCCGCCTCGCTGCGGCAGAGGAAGAAGCCGCCCGGCTTGTCGTAGACCGCGGCGATGCCGGTTTCCTCGCCCAGCTCCTCGGCGAAGCGCGGCCAGAGATCGGCCGAAAGGCGGGTCCAGGCCGCGTAGTCCGGCATGCCGTCGCCCTTGCCCTGGACCCAGACCAGGCCGAAGTTGCCGCGCGAGGCGCGGAAGGCGACGTCGCCCTCGTCGATCACGATGGTCGAGACCCCGCGCCGCGCCAGGCCGTAGGCGATGGCCGCGCCGACCAGGCCGCCGCCGATCACCAGGGTGTCGGCGCCGCGCATCAGTTGCCCCTCCCGACCAGCAGCTTGTCGAGGCCATAGAGGCGGTCGAGGATGACCATGAAGATCACCGTGACGAAGATCAGGGCGGCCGAGAGCGAGGCGATCAACGGGTCGATCGTCTCGGTGATGTGGTTGTACATGCGAACCGGCAGCGTGATCGTGCTGGGCGAGGCCACGAAGACGGTCATGGTGAGCTCGTCGAAGCTGGTGATGAAAGCCAGCACCCAGCCGCCGGCGATGCCCGGGACGATCAGCGGCAGGGTGATCCGCCGGAACACCGTCCAGTTCGAGGCGCCGAGCGAGACGGCGGCCGATTCGGCGGCGCGCGACAGCCCGGTGACCGAGGCCAGGACCAGGCGCAGGGCATAGGGCATGATGATGATCACGTGGCTCAGCGCCAGGCCGATGAAGGTGCCGCTCAGCCCGACCTCGGTGAAGAAGCGCAGGAAGGAGACGCCGAGAACGACGTGCGGGATCATCAGCGGCGACAGGAAGAAGGCGGTGAAGGCCGCGCGTCCGGGAAAGCGGTGACGGGCGATGGCGAGCGAGGCCGGCACCGAGATGGCGAGCGCGATGCTGGCCGAGACGATCGCCAGGTAGAGGCTCATCAGGAAGGCGTCGATGAAGTCCGGGTTCTCCAGGATGGCGCGGAACCAGCGCAGCGAGAAGCCCTCGGTCGGCATCGAGATGTAGCCCTTCGAGGTGAAGGCGACCAGGCAGACCACGACTAGAGGCGCCAGCATGAAGACGATGAACGCCGTGTGGAAGATCAGCGCGATGGGGCCGTTCCTGCTCATCCGAAGGCCTCGGCGTACTTCTTCTCGATCACCCGGTTGTAGGACGTGATGATGATCACGTTGGCGGCCAGCAGCAGGATCGCGATGGCGGCGCCGAGCGGCCAGTTGAGCGTGTTCAGGTACTCGTCGTAGGCCGTCGTCGCGACGACCTTGAGCCGCCGGCCGCCCAGGATGGACGGGGTCGCGAAGGCGCTGGCGGTCAGCGCGAAGACGATCAGGCTGCCGGAGAGCACGCCGGGCATGACCTGCGGCACCACGACCCGCCGCAGGACGGTGAACTGCGAGGCGCCGAGCGACAGGCCGGCGCGCTCGGTTGCCGGGTCCAGCTTCTGCAGGGAGGCCCAGACCGAGATCACCATGAACGGCACCAGGACGTGGACCAGTGCGATGACGACGCCGGTGCTGGTGAAGATCAGCTTGACCGGCTCGTCGACCAGGCCGAGCCCCATCAGTGTCTGGTTGATCGCCCCCTCCTTGCCGAACAGCAGCGCCCAGCCCAGGGTGCGGACCACGACCGAGATCAGCAGCGGCCCGAGCACGGCCAGCAGGAACAGGGACTTCCACGGATTGGCCATGCGGTTGAGAATGTAGGCCTCGGGCGCGCCGAGCAGCGCGCAGATCAGCGTGACGACAAGCGCCATGCCGAAGGTGCGCAGGAAGATGACGTGGAAGTACTTGTCCTGGATCACCTCGAGATAATTGGCGAGGCTGTAGTCCGGCTTGATCCCGGTATAGAGGTCGAAGCTGTTGAAGCTCAGCAGGAAGGTCATCAGCATGGGCGTCAGCAACAGTGCGCAGTAGAGCAGCAGCGCCGGCGTGCTCAGCAGGTAGGGCGGGATCAGCTTGCCGCGCGCGATCGCCTCAGCCATCGCCGGCCTCCGGCGCCAGAACGCGCAGCTCCTCGACCGCCCAGGTCAGGCCGACCTCCTCGCCTTCCGCGACGCTCTGGATGCCGGCGTTGTGGTGGCTGGCGAGCAGCGGTCCGAAGGGGCTGTCGATCTGGTAGACCCAGTGGTTGCCGAGGAAGATCCGGGTGTGGACCCGGCCCGTGAACCTGCCCTCGGCGGGGGCGGTCAGCAGCAGCTTCTCGGGACGCACCGAGAGGTGCACCGGGCCTTCGCGGGGGCCCCTGCCCGCCTCGGCCTCGAACTCCAGCTCGCCGACCTTGACCTTCAGCTTGCCGTTGCTCTGCCCGCTGACCACGCCCGAGAACTTGTTGGACTTGCCGAGGAAGCTCGAGACGAAGGGCGTCTCGGGAAATTCGTAGGCCTGGTAGGGCATGTCGACCTGGACCAGGCGGCCCTCGTTCATCACCGCGACACGGTCGCTCATCGAGAGCGCCTCGGACTGGTCGTGGGTGACCAGGATCGTGGTCGTGCCGACGGTCCGCTGGATGCCGCGCAGCTCGATCTGCATGTCCTCGCGGATCTTGGCGTCGAGCGCCGACAGCGGCTCGTCGAGCAGCAGCACCTCGGGC
>CAMYMY010000339.1 GCA_947259625.1 uncultured Kiloniellales bacterium
GACCAGGTAATCGGCGCTGCGGATCGCCTCCTCGTCGTGCTCGACCACGATCACCGTGTTGCCCAGGTCGCGCAGGCGCTTCAGGGTCTCGAGCAGGCGGGCGTTGTCGCGCTGATGCAGGCCGATCGAGGGCTCGTCCAGGACGTAGAGCACGCCGGTCAGCCCCGAGCCGATCTGCGAGGCCAGACGGATGCGCTGGCTCTCGCCGCCCGAGAGCGTCGCCGAGGCGCGCGACAGCGTCAGGTACTCCAGCCCGACGTCCCTGAGGAAGCGCAGGCGCTCGTTGATCTCCTTGAGAATCCGCTCGGCGATCTCGCGGGCCTGCGGCTTCAGGTGCCGCTCGAGGTCCGAGAACCACATCGCGGCCTCGGCGACCGACATGCGGGCGACCTCGCCGACGTGCCGCTCCGCGATCTTGATCGCCAGCGCTTCGGGCTTGAGCCGATGGCCGCCGCAGGCCTCGCAGGGCCGGTTCGCTTGATAGCGGCCCAGCTCGTCGCGCACCCAGTCGCTGTCGGTCTCGCGCCAGCGCCGCTCCATGTTGGGAATCACGCCTTCGAAGGGCTTCTTGGTCTCGTAGGCGCGCAGGCCATCGTCGTAGCGCATGGTGATCGCCTGTCCGGCCGAGCCGTAGAGGATGGCCTCGCACACCGCCGCGTCGAGCTCGTGCCACGGCAGGTGGGTCGAGACCTTGAAGTGGCGCGCCAGGCTGTCCAGCGTCTGGCTGTAGTATTGAGAGCTCGAATTGGCCCAAGGGGCGATCGCGCCGTCGTGCAGCGAGCGGTTCGAATCGGGCACCACCAGCTCCGGGTCGACGTAGAGCGTGGTGCCCAGGCCGTCGCAGGCCGGGCAGGCGCCGAAGGGGTTGTTGAAGGAGAACAGCCTGGGCTCGATCTCCTCGATAGTGAAGCCGGAGACCGGGCAGACGAAGCGCGCCGAGAAGCTGGTGCGCGCGCCGGAATCGGCGTCCTCGGTGAAGGCCAGGTCGTCGGCGAGGCCCAGTGCCGTCTCGAAGCTGTCGGCCAGGCGCTGGGCCAGGCCGGCCCGGGTCACCAGGCGGTCGACCACCACCTCGATGTCGTGCTTGCGCTTCTTGTCGAGCGCCGGCGCCTCGTCGATCTCGGTGAGTTCGCCGTCGATCTTGACCCGCTGGAAGCCGCGTTTCTGCAGGTCGGCCAGCTCCTTGCGGTACTCGCCCTTGCGGCCGCGCACGATGGGCGCGAGCATGTAGAGCCGGGTTCCCTCCGGCAGCTCCAGCACCCGGTCGACCATCTGGCTGACCGTCTGACTCTCGATCGGCAGGCCGGTGGCCGGCGAATAGGCGATGCCGACCCGGGCGTAGAGCAGGCGCAGGTAGTCGTAGATCTCGGTCACCGTGCCGACGGTCGAACGCGGGTTCTTCGAAGTGGTCTTCTGCTCGATCGAGATCGCCGGCGACAGGCCGTCGATCGAATCGACGTCGGGTTTCTGCATCAGTTCGAGGAACTGGCGCGCATAAGCCGAGAGCGACTCGACATAGCGCCGCTGGCCCTCGGCATAGATCGTGTCGAAGGCGAGCGACGACTTGCCCGACCCAGACAGCCCGGTGATCACCACCAGCCGGTCGCGCGGCAGCTCCACGTCGACGCCCTTCAAATTATGCTCGCGGGCGCCGCGCACGACGATCTTCGGGCCGATGACTGCTGAGTCCATGGAATTCATATGTTTTTCGAAACCTGTCCCGTGACAGGTCACAATATGATCGATGGCGCGGCGAATTGCGAGACCCCGGACGTTACGAATTCCTGCCCCAGAAAAGCCTTTTGGCCGCTTGACTTTCTCGGCGTAATGATGCGTTTTTCTAGGCACTAACGCGGCTACGCTACATGGGTTAGGCGGGGGCGATTGAATGGCGGGAAGCGTCAACAAGGTCATTCTTGTGGGGAACCTCGGGCGCGATCCCGAAATCCGTTCCCTGCAGGATGGCACCAAGGTGGCCAATCTTTCGGTGGCCACCAGCGAGACTTGGCGCGACCGCGACAGTGGCGAACGACGCGAACGGACCGAGTGGCACCGCGTTGTGATCTTCAACGACCGCTTGGCGGATGTTGCGGAAAAATACCTGCGCAAGGGGTCCAAGGTTTACCTGGAAGGCCAGTTGCAGACTCGCAAGTGGACCGGACAGGACGGCCAGGACCGCTACACCACCGAAGTCGTGCTGCAGCGTTACCGGGGCGAGCTCACCATGCTCGACTCTCGCAGCAGCGGCGAAGCCGGTGGCGAGGGAGGTAGTTACGGTGCCGGGGGCGCCGGAGGTGCCGGGAGCGCCGGAGGTGGCGGAGGTGGCGACTATGGTGGCGGGAAAGGATCCGGAGGGGGAGACTTGGACGACGAGATTCCGTTCTAGAAGGCCCGATTCCCTGCGACGGCCTGGGGCTCGACACGTCGATATCGGCACCCGAGACCGCCGCAAGGAAAACCCGCAACCCCGGCATTGAGAGTGTTATTCACAACCACGTTCAAAGGTGAGGTACCAAGACCATGTCAAAATCCGACATCGTAAACCACATGGCCGACAAGGCCGGGATCAGCAAAGCCAGTGCGGGCGACGCCCTGGACGCCATGATCGAGGCGGTCGAGCAGGGAATCAGGGTGGCCAAGCAGGGCGATAGCGTACGCGTTCCCGGCCTGGGCACCTTTACCGTGCGGCACCGCTCCGCGCGCACGGGACGCAACCCGCGCACCGGAGAGGCGATCCAGATCGCGGCAAGCTATTCCGTCGGCTTCAAGGCCGCCAAGAACCTCAAGGATGCCGCCGGGAGTTAGGCCGGCATCCCTGTGCCGCGCCCCACTTTCCGTGCGGCATGAACCGGCAAGGCGGGAAGCCCCGCGGATACCCCCTACCTCCGGTATCCGAGCAGGGCTTCCCGCCGCCTTCGATCCCCACCCGGGCGACGATTCGTAGAAATCAGAAACCTTGCTGCTCCGCCTGCCGCGGACCGATGGCGGCGGGCCGGTTCCCGAGGCCGCCGGGCATGCTGTAACGGCATCCTCCCAATGCCCGCCGGCAGCTGCTGGGCCACCCGGATTTGGTTGTTAGCACCTGCAGAATCGGCTAGATTTTGAGGGCTTGGAAGGCAGGGCGCTGAGTCGGCGGGTTGCTTTTCGTGCTCGCTTCGGACTCTGCGGACTGCATGCGGCACCGTCTCCAGGCCGCCGTGGCCCGGAGATCGCGGTGCGGGCGTCTCACAACGGGAATTCCCCTTGAGCGATACCACGACGCCGCCCTTCGATTCGGACATTACCCCGGTCACGATCGAATCGGAGATGAAGCGCTCCTACCTCGATTACGCCATGAGCGTGATCGTGTCCCGGGCGCTGCCCGACGTCCGCGACGGTCTCAAGCCGGTGCACCGGCGGATCCTCTATGCCATGAAGGAGGGCGGATACGACTGGAACCGCGCCTTCCGCAAGTCGGCGCGCATCACCGGCGACGTGATGGGCAAGTACCACCCTCATGGCAACCAGGCGATCTACGACGCCATGGTCCGCCTCGCCCAGGATTTCTCTATGCGCCTGCCGCTGATCGCCGGGCAGGGCAACTTCGGGTCCATGGACGGCGATCCGCCGGCCGCCGAGCGCTATACCGAGGCCCGGCTCAGCCGGGCGGCGAGCGAGGCCTTGCTCGAGGACATCGAGCGCGAAACCGTCGACTTTCGGCCGAACTACGACGAGAAGGAGCAGGAGCCGGTGGTCCTGCCGGCGCGCATTCCGAACCTTCTGGTCAACGGCGCCGGCGGCATCGCGGTCGGCATGGCGACCAACATCCCGCCGCACAATCTGGGCGAAGTGATCGACGCCTGCCGCGCCTACGTCGAAAACCCGGCGATCTCGATCGACGAGTTGATAGAGATCGTGCCGGGACCGGATTTCCCGACCGGCGGCATCATCCTCGGTCGCAGCGGCATCCGCGAAGCCTTCCACACCGGCCGCGGCTCGATCATGATGCGCAGCAAGACCCATATCGAGGAGCTGCGCAAGGACCGCGAGGCGATCATCGTCACCGAGGTGCCGTATCAGGTCAACAAAGCGCGCATGGTCGCGCGGATCGCCGAGGTGGTGCGCGAAAAGGTGGTCGACGGCATCTCCGAAATTCGTGACGAGAGCGACCGGCACGGCCTGCGCGTGGTCATCGAGATTCGCCGCGACGCGGTCGCCGAAGTGATCTTGAACCAGCTCTACCGCTATACACCGCTTCAGACCTCCTTCGGCGTCAACATTCTGGCCCTGGTCGACAGCAAGCCCGAGCTGCTGGACCTCAAGCGGGTGATCGCCGCCTTCTTGGCCGGCCGCGGAGGTCGAGGCCCTGGTGAGCCTGGTCGATGAGCCGGGCCGCGAGGTCGCCGAGGACGGTACCTATCGCATGTCCGAGACCCAGGCCAAGGCGATCCTGGAGTTGCGCCTGCAGCGCCTCACTGGTCTCGAGCGTGACAAGATCGCCGAGGAGCTGCAGGATCTCGCCGAGCGCATTCAGGGCTACCTGGAAATCCTGGAGTCGCGCGCGCGCCTGCTCGAGGTGCTGCTGGGCGAGCTCGACGAGATGAAGCAGCGCTTCGCCGATCCGCGGCGCACGACGATCGAGGAGTTGGCTTTCGAACCGGACATCGAGGCCCTGATCCAGCGCGAGGACATGGTGGTCACCCTGTCTCACGGCGGCTACATCAAGCGCGTGCCGCTCTCGACCTACCGGGCACAGCGCCGCGGCGGCAAGGGCCGTGCCGGCATGTCGACCCGCGAAGAGGATTTCGTGCGCCAGGTCTTCGTGCGCGACACCCATACGCCGGTGTTGTTCTTCTCCTCGCGCGGCATGGCCTACAAGCTCAAGGTCTACAGGCTGCCCAAGGGTACGCCGCAGGCCCGCGGCAAGGCGCTGGTCAACCTCCTGCCGTTGCAGGACGGCGAAACCATCACGGCGGTCATGCCCATGCCCGAGGAGGAGGATACCTGGGCCGAGATGGACGTGATGTTCGCGACTTCCAAGGGCACGGTGCGGCGCAACCGGCTGTCCGATTTCATCCGGGTGCAGGCCAACGGCAAGATCGCCATGAAGCTCGAGGACGAGGGCTCCTGGCTGGTCGGTGTGCGGACCTGCAGCGAGAGCGACGACGTCCTCATGGCGACGGCCAAGGGCAAGTGCATCCGCTTCCCGGTGGCCGACGTGCGGGTCTTCACCGGGCGCCACTCTGTGGGCGTACGCGGAATCCGTCTGGCCCAGGACGATGCGGTCATCTCGATGTCGATCCTGCGCCACACGGACGTGACGGTCGAGGAGCGCGACGCCTATCTGCGCTATGCGGGGGCCCGGCGCCGCGCCGAGAGCGGCGACAACGACGAGGCCCCCTGTGGTCCGGAGGAGGTCGGCGCCGAGCTCGATCCGGCGCGCATCGCGGAGCTGGAGGCACGCGAACAGTTCATCCTCTCGATCGCCGACGACGGTCTGGGCAAGCGCACCTCTGCCTACGAGTACCGGGTTTCGGGCCGCGGCGGCCAGGGGGTGACCAGCATGGACCTCAGCCGCGGGCGCGGCCGGGAGACCCCCAGGGTCGTCGCCGCCTTCCCGATCGAGGAAAACGACGAGCTGGTCCTGGTGACCGACGGCGGCCAGTTGATCCGCTCGCCGGTCCACGGCATCCGGATTGCGGGACGGGCGACGCGCGGAGTCACCCTGTTCCGCGTCGGCGAGGCCGAGCGCGTCGTCTCGGTCGCCCGCCTCGAGGAGGACGACGAGGCTGAGGGCGAAGAGGCCGACGACGACGGGGCCGAGGGCGAAGCCGAGAACGGGGCGCCGGAGGGGCCCGAGGGGGAGAACTCATGAGCACGCGCGAGCCGCTCGTCGGGGTTTATCCCGGCACCTTCGATCCGATCACCAAGGGTCACCAGGACATCATCCAGCGGGCGACCCGGGTGGTCGATCGGCTGATCATCGCGGTCGCCGCCAACGCCGGCAAGGAACCCTTGTTCTCGCCCGATGAGCGGGTGGAGATGGTGCGCGCAGAGGCGGCGGCGCTGAAGGCCGCG
>CAMYMY010000340.1 GCA_947259625.1 uncultured Kiloniellales bacterium
ACAACATCACCCAGGTGACGACCGGCGGCTCGACCGAGAACGCCAAGCGCATCATCAAGGGCGAGCTGGACATGGGCATCGTCTACGGCGCCCATGTCTACATGGCCCAGAAGCCGGAGGGCCCGTTCGAGACCGGCGCCAAGGGCACGATGTTCCGCGGCGTCGCCAAGGCCTACAAGGGGCCGACCTACTTCGTCACCCTGCCCGGCTCCGGCATCGCCACGCTGTCCGATCTCGACGGCAAGACCGTGGCGCTGGGGCCGCCGGGCTCGGGCACGGTCTTCAACTGCTCCAACATCCTGCGGGCGCTCGGCATGCTCGACAAGGTCACGCCCCGCATGATGACCTTCGCCGACGCCGGCCGCGCCCTCGGCAACAAGCAGATCGACGCGCTCTGCCAGTCCTCGGCCCCGGCCGCCGCAGTCAAGGAGCTGGCCGAGACCCGGGGCGCCGTGGTGCTGGCCTACTCGGACCAGGAGATGACCAAGGTGACCTCGGCCTATCCCTTCTACAGCAAGGCCACCATGCCCTCGACCACCTACAAGGGCGTGCCGGACGTCGACCTGCCGTACCTGACCGTCTACTGGGTGGCCCACGAGCGGGTGCCGGCCAAGGCCGTGCAGGACATTCTCGAGCTGGTCTACCAGCCGGACGTCAAGAAGCGTCTGGCCGACGGCCACAAGGCCTGGGCCCAGATGGAGCCCGACACCAAGAACTTCCTCTCGCTCGGCGTTCCCATGCATCCGGGCGCCGAGGCCTATTACAAGGCCAAGGGCGTCTGGCAGGACTAGCCGGGAGCCGTCGCACGGGCCGCCGGATCCGGCGGCCCGATTTCTTCCGGGGGGTATGACGCGTCATGGACGAGACGCGCTGGTTTGCGCCGGTGGAGGGCAAGAGGCGCACCCTGACCGGGCCCTTCGCGATCCTCTACGCGCTCACCGGGGCCGCGTTTTCCCTCTGGTACCTCTACACCTCGGGCTTCGGCCTGGTCTCGACAGAGACCAACCGCGGCTTCTATCTGCTGTTCACCGCGATCCTGGTGTTCCTGGGCTTTCCCGCCCGGCGCGGGGCGCCCGCGCACCGCCCCAGCGTCCTCGACTTGCTGTTCATCGGCCTGGCCGTCGCCTCGATCGGCTACTGGATGGACCAGTACGTCGACTACGCGATCTTCCGGGTCAGCGACCCCAGTGCCTGGGACCTGACCATGGGGGCGATTGCCATCGTCGTCGTCCTGGAGACCAGCCGGCGCGCCCTGGGCCCGGCGATTCCCATCCTCTCCATCCTGTTCCTGGCGCAGCTCTACTACGGGCCCTATCTGCCCGGGAAGCTGAGCCATCCGGGCATGTCGATCGAGCGGATCATCGAGTTCACCTTCTCGACCCAGGAGGCCATGTTCGGCGTGGTGACCGCCACCTTCGCCACGTTCGTCTTCCCGTTCATGATCTTCGGGGCCTTCCTCGAGCGCAGCGGCGCGGGCAGCTTCTTCATGGAGCTGGCCACCGCGCTGACCGGGCAGTGGCGGGGCGGCCCGGCCAAGATCGCGACCGTCAGCTCGGCCCTGTTCGGGTCGATCTCCGGGTCCTCGGTGGCCAACGTGGTGGCCTCGGGCGCCTTCACGATTCCCATGATGAAGCGCATCGGCTTCAAGCCGCACCACGCCGGGGCCATCGAGGCGATCGCCTCGACCGGCGGCCAGATCATGCCGCCGATCATGGGCGCCGGGGTCTTCATCCTGGCGACCCTGACCCAGCGCGACTATCTCAGCATCGCGCTGATGAACGTCATCCCGGCGCTCCTGTTCTTCACCTTCATCCTGCTGATGGTCGACCTGGAGGCCATGCGCACGGGGCTCAAGGGGCTGCCGCGCGAGGAGATCCCCCGCGTCGGCGCCGTGCTGCGCCGGGGCTGGCATTTCTTCCTGCCGCTGGTCGTGGTGCTCGGCCTGCTGTTCATGGGCTACTCGCCCGACCTGGGCGCCTTCTGGGGCACGGTGTCGACCTTCGCGCTCTCGTGGCTGCGCCGGGACACGCGCATGGGGCCGCGCGAGGTCTTCCGCGCCGTGGTCGCCGGGGCCCACAACAACACCTCGGCGGGGGCCGCGATCGGCAGCCTCGGCGTGATCATCGGCGGCATCGTGCTGTCCGGGCTGGGCCTGAAGTTCTCGGCGGTCCTGGTCGAGTTCGCCGGCGGACAGCTGTTCTTCACCGTGGTCCTGGTGACCATCATCTCGATCGTCATCGGCATGGGCAGCAGCACGACCGGCTCCTACATCATCCTCTCGGTGGTCGCCGCGCCGGCCCTGGTCCACCTCGGGGTCGCCGAGGTGCCCGCCCATCTCGTGGTCTTCTACGCGGCCTGCCTCTCCAACATCACGCCGCCGGTCTGCGTCTCGGCCTTCGCGGGGGCGGCCATCGCCCGCGCCGATCCGATGCAGACCGGCTTCGCCGCGCTCAAGTTCGGGGCGACCCTGGTGCTCGTGCCGTTCAGCTTCGTCTACGTGCCCGAGTTGCTGCTCCAGGGGACCGCCCCCGAGATCGCCTATGCCGCGGCGCGCTATCTGGTCGGCTATGGGGCCTTGGCCATGGGCATCCAGAAGACCGAGTTCTTCCGGGGCGCCATCTCCCAGTGGCGCCGCGCTGCCTTCCTGGCCGCCGCCTTCTGCCTGCTGTTCCCTCTCCTGCCATGGATCGAGCTGGCCGGCTTCGCGCTGGTCGCCGGCGCCTGGGCGCCGACCCTGCTCGCGGCCCGGCCCCGCCCCTAGGTGCCCCTGCGGACTGAGGATCCGACTACCGCGGGTATCGCGGCGGCGCCGGATCATTCCTGGATCTTTCGCCGCGGCCCGGCTAGAGAGGACGGTCGGCTCCACCTCGATCGCCTCGTCCATGCTTGCCACCGGCTATCTGCGCTTCGCCCGCGCCAACGCGCGCTTTCTGGCCTTCGGCTTCACCATGACCTTCGCGTCGAGCGTCGGCCAGACCTTCTTCATCGGCGTCTTCGGGCCCGCGGTGCGCGCGGACTTCGGCCTGAGCCACACGGGCTGGAGCGCGATCTACATGGCTGGGACGCTCCTCAGCGCGGCCCTCCTGCCCTGGACCGGGCCGCTGATCGACCGCCTGGCGCTCCGCACCTACACGGCCCTCGTCTGCATCGCTCTTGTCGCGGCCGCGGCCTTCATGGCCGCGGTGCCGACGGCCGGCCTGCTGGTCCTGGCGATCTTCCTGCTGCGCCAGACCGGCCAGGGCCTGGCGAGCCACGTCGGCACCACCTCGATGGCGCGCTACTTCGACGCCGACCGGGGCAAGGCGGTGGCCCTGGCCTCGCTGGGCTTTGCCGTGGGCGAGGCCGTGCTGCCGTTCCTCGCGGTCCTGGCGATCGCCGCGCTCGGCTGGCGGACGACCTACGGCGGCGCCGCGGCGCTCCTCGCGCTCTGCCTGCTGCCGGCGGCCTTGTGGCTGCTGCGCCGGCACGAGGGGCGCCACCGCGAGCACCTGGCGCGCCTGGCGCGGCAGGACCACGGCGGGGTCGAAAGGCCGTCGTGGTCGCGCGGCCAGGTGCTGCGCCACGGCCGCTTCTATCTGCTGCTGCCGGCGGTACTCGCCCCGGCCTTCATCGCCACGGCGCTGTTCTTCCATCACCTGGTGCTGGCCGAGGCGAAGGGCTGGGGCGCCGCCTGGATCACCGGGAGCTACTGGATCTATGCCCTGGGCACGGTCCTGGCGTCGCTGTCCGCGGGTCCGCTGATCGACCGCATCACGGCGGCGCGCGTCTTGCCGGGCTTCCTCCTGCCGCTGGGGCTCGGCCTGCTGCTGGTCTGGGCCTTCGACGACGCCCTCTGGGCCCTGCCCTACCTGTTCCTGCTGGGCCTCACCAGCGGCATCACCTATACGGCGGTGACCGCGTTCTGGGCCGAGGTCTACGGGGTTCGCCACCTGGGGGCGATCCGCTCGCTGGTCGTCTCGCTCTCCGTCTTCTCCTCGGCCTTGGGGCCGCTCGCCATGGGCGTCCTGATGGACGCCGGGATTTCGGTCGAGGCCGTCTGCGCCCTCTTCGCCCTCTACTGCGTCTTCGCGACCGGAGCGATGCTGCTCGCCCTGGCCGGCTTCGATCAGCCACCGGCCCTGCCCGCGGCGCGCATCTAGAAAAAAAGGTGTCAGGAACCTTTTTTGGCATCTAATATATTGGAATAACTCACTAATTCATGGAAAAAAGGTTCCTGACCACACTGCACGACGCTATTGCTGAGAGCGCGGGAATCTGATGGTCTGAACGATTCTATCTTGCAAATGGAGTCGCCCAGTGTGCCACCATCTTCCCG
>CAMYMY010000341.1 GCA_947259625.1 uncultured Kiloniellales bacterium
TAGGTCGTCAACTACAGCTAATAGGAACAACCCGAAACAAACATTTTTTGTAATCCATCCTGTAGGGCTCTGCTCGGTCCGGCTCTGCTCGTTCAACTCCCGTCTAAACTAAACGGAACTGCTCCTTTCCCGCCGCCGGCGCTTTAGCGCCATTGGCGACGATGAAACAAAAACAGACCGCGTACGCCACAGGGGCCCGCGCTCTTCCGTTGGACCATAGCATTTCTCCTTTTTCGAGGTCTCTACGCCGGGCGAGGCGGGCAGGCAAGTCTATTTCCCACGCCGCACCGCGGCCGGCGCCCATGCCGCCTTTGCCACCTCTCTTGGAAACGGTGGTTTTCCGGAGACCCACCTCATGTGCCATATTTGGTGCCAATACATCTCCGGAAACTATCTCTGGTAATAGTGTCCAGGTTTGAGTATCCTATTGACGGGTTTCCGAAGATACGGTCATGCCACGACGTACCACTAAGCGCAAGTCCCGACATCGACTAATCGGCTATCAGCGCGTCTCGACAGACGATCAACGCCTAACGCTACAACGCGATGCACTCGAAGGTGCTGGGGTTCATCCGGTCGATATCTATGAGGACAAACAATCGGGCGCCACCGCCGATCGACCCGGATTGGAGCACGCCATCCGAGCAACGCGCGCCGGCGACGTCCTTGTGGTCTGGCGTCTCGATCGTCTCGGGCGTTCACTAAAGGACCTCATCAGCATCATCGAGAGCCAAGAGGAAAAGCTATCGGTCGAGCCCCGATGGCGAAGCTTTCAAGGCGAATCCACCCAGGCCGAGGAAAGGCAGATAATTTCTGGCTTTGGAGAAGCGATTCTGAAGGGCAAATTGCCCTGGGATGCGATTTCGGCCCAGGAAGGCCAGCTCGAGGATGAGAAGGTCAACGTGACTGCAGTGGCTCGAGGTCTCCCCCCGGATGCCGTTTTGGTTGAATTTGCCAAGATTGACGACTTTGACCTGGAACGGGAAATCTTCCTGGGGACGGCCCGTTACTGGGCACTGATACTCAACCCCAGCGGTCGAACAAAGGCCATCGACCTGGGCAAGGCAGATCGACTGGAGAGCGATATCACGGCCGCGCTGTCGGTGTTTTATTCAGGGGATCGATTGCTTGCCGAACCGCAGCTCCAGGCGATGTCGAAGCTCTACGACGCCGTGTGGTCGCCACTGGTAAGCGCCATAGGAGACGCCGAAAGCGTCGTACTGAGTCCTGATGCCGCTCTCGCGCTCATACCATTCGGCGCGCTGCTGGCCCCGGATTCCCGTTTCATCATCGAGCACCACACACTTTACCAAGTGGTCACAGGGCGGAAGTTCGGCACGGATAAGGAGGCACCGAATCGCGTGGGAGGTCGCCCGGTTATCGTTGCCGACCCCGACTATGACGCCGCCCAAGACCCTGGTTCCTCCACGCAGGGGGGCTCGCGGGCCAACGGGCACTCTGTCGTCTCCGAGCCGCTCGTCCGACTGGAAGAAACCCAGACGGAAGGAGAGATGGTCAAGGGCATCCTGGGCGAGGGTGTCGACGTCTTGACCCGCGGACACGCATCGGAACGGAAAATCCGGTCGGTACTCAGCCCTCCGGTTTTGCACTTGGCAACGCACGGGCTATTTCTCAGCAAATCGGCGGAGCCGTCGACCGGGAGCCTGAACCGGGAGGACGCCGTGGCACTCGACGCCGCTTACGTTCGTCACGTCCGGTCTCTTTCGCGATCAGGTCTCGCCATGAGCGGCATAAACAGCGGTGGAATGGGAGCCGACGACGACGGACTGCTGACCGCCTTTGACGTTGCCAGCATGGAGCTTTCGGGGACCGATCTCGTCGTGCTCTCGGGTTGTGATACAGGTCTCGGGGATGCTTTCGCCGGGGAAGGCGTTCTGGGACTTCGTCGAGCGTTTCGAATCGCCGGCGCGCGGTACGTCGTGATGAGTCTCTGGCGCCTAAGCGACAAGGAGACGGTGAGGCAGATGCGGACGTTCTACAAGGCTTACAATGGGGGGCAAGATCCTGTCTTGGCATTGCGCGATATGCAACGTGCGCGTATATCGCGCCTTCGCGAGGTGCTCGGACAAGCGCCGCCGGCGCTGTGGGGGGCCTTGATGATCCAGGGCATTTAGGGTGCTTTCGGTTTACTTGGACCTGGTGCCGGCCCGCCCCCTAGCCCCCGCCGCGCAACCCCTCGACGAAGTCGCTGAGGCCGATCTGGCGTTCGCGCTTGAGGCGTTCGGCGGCGAGGACCGCGGCGACCTGCGAGAGGCTCGCCTCGAGGTCGCGGTTGACGATGACGTAGTCGTACTCGGCCCAGTGGCTCATCTCGTCGGCGGCCTTGGCCATGCGCTCCCGAACCACCTCGTCCGGGTCGCGGGCGCGGCCCTTGAGGCGCCTTTCCAGCTCCTCTGTCGAGGGCGGCAGGATGAACACCCGGACCAGGTCGTCGCGGGCCTTCTCGGCGAGCTGCTGGGTGCCCTGCCAGTCGATGTCGAAGAGCACGTCTCGGCCCGCCTCGAGCGCCGTCTCGACCGGCGCGGCCGGCGTGCCGTAGCGATGGCCGAAGACCTTGGCGTGCTCCAGGAACTGGCCGGTGGCGGCCAGTTCCTCGAATATTCTGGGCGCGACGAAGATATAATCCCTGCCGTCCGTCTCGCCCGGGCGCTTGGGCCGGGTCGTGGCCGAGACCGACAGGATCACGCCCGGGTCGCGCTCCAGGAGCGCGCGCGCGATCGTCGTCTTGCCGGCCCCCGAGGGCGAGGAGACGACCAGCATCAGGCCGCGCCGCTTGATGTTGCCGGACATTGTCGCCTCCCCCGCTTCCGTCACTCGATATTCTGGACCTGTTCGCGGAGCTGGTCGATGACGCCCTTGAGCTCCAGGCCGATGCGGGTCAGCTCCACGTCGGGCGCCTTGGAGCAGAGCGTGTTGGCCTCGCGGTTAAACTCCTGGCAGAGGAAGTCCAGGCGCCGGCCGACCGGCCCGCCCTCGGCCAGCAGCTCGCGGGCGGCGGCGAGGTGGGCCTCGAGGCGGTCCAGCTCCTCGCGCACGTCGGCCTTGGTGATGAGCACCGCGGCCTCCTGGGCCAAGCGCTCCTCGGGCAGGGCCGGCGAGGCCGCCAGGAGTTCCTCGACCCGCTCCTTCAGGCGCTGGCGCAGGGCCTCGGGCTGGGCCGCCGCGCTGGCGGCCGCCTGGCCGACCAGCCCGGCCATGCTCGCCAGATGCCCCTCGACCAGGGCCTGCAGCCGGGCGCCCTCGGCGCGGCGCACCTCGACCAGGGCGTCCAGGGCCAGCGCCAGGTCGGCCGCCATGGCGGCCTCGCGCGCGGCCCGGGCCTCGGCGTCCTCCTCCTCCTCGACCGCCTCGACCACGCCGCGCAGGGCGAGCAGGCCGTCGAGGCGCGGCGCTTGGGCGCCGGGCGCGTCCTTCAGGGTCTTGGCGAGCTCCAACAGCTGGTCGAGCAGCTCGCGGTTGACCCGCATGCGCAGCGGCCGGTCCGAGGTATCCACGCTGAGGCCGATCTGCAGGTTGCCGCGCGCGCAGCGCTCGGGCGCCGCGGCGCGGACCACCGGCTCCAGCGCCTCGTAGCCGGACGGCAGGCGGCTGCGCAGGTCGAGCGACTTGCCGTTCACGCTCTTGATCTCCCAGGTCCAGGAGATCGTTCCGTCGCCGCCGTCCTGGCGGGCGAAACCGGTCATGCTGGCAACGGGTCTGGTCTTGGCCACGGGGGCAGGACTTTCGCAAGGTGGTGAGGGCCAGGGCCGTTATATACTCGTGGCCGAGCCGCAACAAGCAAGGGAGGCCGGCAAGTGCGGGACCCCAAATCGATCCTGATCACCGGCGCGTCCAGCGGCATCGGCGAGGCGCTGGCGCTCGCCTATGCGCGGCCCGGCGTCCATCTGGCGCTGACCGGCCGCAACGCGGCGCGGCTGGAGGCCGTGGCCGGCGCCTGCCGCGAGGCGGGCGCAACCACGGCGGCGGCCCTCATCGACGTCACCGTGCGCGCGGACATGGCCCGCTGGGTCGCCGAGCGCGACGCCGCGGCGCCGCTGGACCTGGTGATCGCCAACGCGGGCATCTCCGCCGGCACCGGGCACCTGGGCGAGACCGACGAGCAGGCCCGGCAGATCTTCGCGGTCAACTTCGACGGCGTGTTGAACACGGTGCTGCCGGTGCTGGACGGCTTCCGGGCGCGGTGCCGGGGCCAGGTCGCGATCCTCTCCTCGCTGGCCGGCTACCGCGGCATTCCGGGCGCACCGGCCTACTGCTCGTCCAAGGCCGCGGTCAAGGTCTG
>CAMYMY010000342.1 GCA_947259625.1 uncultured Kiloniellales bacterium
TTGCGCGCTACGCCTGCCTTCGCCGAAGCGAAGCTCCGGCTTCGCGCAGGCAGGCGCGCGAAAAACGGTTCGTTGTTCTTTGTGTCTTGGTGACTTCGTGGTTCAGAGTTTGGTTCTCTGTGCCTCCCGCCTTCGCGAAGCCCGCTTCGGCGGGCGAAGGGAGGCTGTGGTGAAACCCCTTGTTTTCAAAAGGCTCGGCAGGGCCGACTCGAAGCCTGGCCGCTCCTCGGAACGCCTCGCCCCCTACCCGCCCACGATGTTGTGCTCGGGGCCGAAGGGAAAGCCCGTGATGTTCTCGGCGCCGGTCTCGCCGACGATCAGGATGTCGTGCTCGCGGTAGCCGCCGGCGCCCGGCTGGCCCTCGGGCAGCATGATCATCGGCTCCATCGAGACCACCATGCCGGGCGCGAGCACGGTCTCGATGTCCTCGCGCAGCTCCAGCCCCGCCTCGCGGCCGTAGTAGTGGCAGAGCACGCCGAAGGAGTGGCCGTAGCCGAAGGTGCGGTATTGAAGCAGGCCGTGCGCCTGGTAGATGCCGTTTAGCTCTTCCGCGATGTCGCGGCAGCGCACGCCCGGGCGGATCAGCTCGAGGCCGCGGCGGTGGACCTTGCAGTTGACCTCCCAGAGCTCCAGGTGGCGCGGCGAGGCGCGCTCGGCGAAGAGGGTGCGCTCGAGGGCCGTGTAGTAGCCGGCGATCATGGGAAAGCAGTTGAGGGAGAGGATGTCGCCGGCCTCGATGCGCCGCGAGGTGACCGGGTTGTGGGCGCCGTCGGTGTTGATGCCGGACTGGAACCAGGTCCAGGTGTCCATCAGCTCGGCCTGGGGATAGGTCCGGGCGATCTCGCGCACCATGGCCCCGGTCGAGTGCAGCGCGACCTCGTGCTCGGGCACGCCGACGGCGATCGCCTCGCGGCAGGCCGCGCCGCCGATGTCGGCGATGCGCGCGCCGTTGCGGATCACCTGGATCTCCTCGGGCGACTTGACCATGCGCTGGGCCATGGCCGCCTTGGCGACGTCGACGAAGTCGGCCTTCGGCAGGGCGGCGGCCAGCTTCTGCCGGGCTTCCAGCGTCATGTGGTCGAACTCGATGCCGAGGCGGGCGCCGTCGCGGACCAGGGTCTTGACGGCTTCGAAGTAGTTGCCGCGCCGCCAGTCGGTGTAGACGAGGTTGTCGGCGAAGCCGCGGCGCCAGGGCTGACCGCCGTCGATGTTGGCCGAGATCGAGGTGCTCTTGTCCGCGGTCACGACCAGGCCGTAGGGCCGGCCGAAGGAGCAGTAGAGGAAGTCGGCGAAGTAGTTGATGTTGTGGTAGGACGTGAAGAGCACGGCCTCGATGTCCGCGGCCGCCATCTGATGGCGCAGCAGGTCGAGCCGGCGCGTCATCTCGCCCTTCGAGAAGGTCGGCGTCACCCGCTCGCCGTTGCGTATCGTCTTGAGATTGTCCATGCGAGCCCCTCCCCTGCTGCGGCCCCCTCGGGGCGTCGCAGGGTGCTCTAGCACGGAACGCGGTCGCTGGGCATCACCGGAATGCAGGGCAGCACTCTCCGACAAACCCTCTCCCTCGGGAGAGGGTGACGAGGCGAAGCCGAGTGGGTGAGGGCCGGTTGGTGGAGATGCTGGCCACGGCACGTCGGCGCCCCGAGAACGCCAAGGAAAACAACCCGCCCTCACCCTTATATGAGGCGTTTTTGTCAAGGGCTGGGTGTCGTTGTGGTTTGGTGGTTTGTAGCGGTCGCTTTTCATTAGCCGATTCTCGGAATAGGGCACTTGTCGGCGGCGGCGATCCTGGGCTGAGCCCTTTGTCAGCTTGGTGCCGGAGCTGGGCTGCGGCACAACCTTATATCCGGTCCGCAGGGCCTGGGCCTTGCGGTACCCTAATCCCGCGTTCGTTGCGGGCCGGGGGCTCCGAGGGATGGGACCCATCTCCCGAGACGGCGTCTGTTCGGGCCCTGGGTGAGGACGGTCACACATCCGGCTTGGATCGCGCTTTGACATGGCTGTGGTTCTGTTCCTCCTCTGGCGCTGGCGCGCGCGCGAACTCAGGCCGTGAACCGGGCGCCCTCGGGCACCAAGCCTGTCTCCAGGTAGCGCCAGAGCGCGATCAAGAGCTTGCGTGCAAGCGCCACGATCATGATCTTCTTGAGCCGGCCCTTGGCGCCGTTGACCCGTTCGTCAAACCAGCGGCTGAGCGCGCTGTCCGGCTGGTGCTGCAGCCACATCCAGGAAAGCTCGATCATGGCCGTGCGGGCGCGCGGGTTGCCGGCCTTGTTGAGGCCCTGCTCGCGGCGCATGCGGCCGCTGTTGAAGGGACAGCCGGTGAGCCCGACATAGCTGCCCAGTTGGCGCCGGTTCTCGAAGTCGCGGTAGAAGACCTCGCCGACCAGCACCGTGGACATCTCCGGGCCGATCGCCTTCAGCTTGGTGAGCTGCTGCTTCTTGGCCGCCGTCGTGCCGGCCGGTACCGCGGCTTTCAAGGCCCGGTCGCGCTCGGCCTCGAGCGCCGCGATCTGGTCTTGGACCAGCGCCAGGCGTTCGAGCTCCCGCTCGATCTCGCCCAGCAGGCGCGGCTCGAGCGGCCGGCCGTCACCGGTCACCAGCTGCGCCAGGCGTGCCGCGAAGCCGCGGCGGCGCGGCTGCGCGCGATAGATCCCCTGGCAAACCAGAAGGGCCTTGATCCGGTTGGTGTGGCTCGTGCGCTCCTTGATCAGCCGCTGGCGCTCGCGGTGCAGGCGCTTGGCGTCCTCCTGCTCGGGCGAGGGCACCCGAACCATGTGGCAGACATCCCTGTCGCCCCGCAGCCAGGCCATCAGCGCGCGCAACAGCGCCTGCACGTCGATCCGGTCGGTCTTGGCCCGCCGCGCCCGGCGGTTGACCAGAATGCTCGAGGGGTCGATCACCCGGTTCTCGATACCCGCCGCCTTGAGCCGACGGTCGAGCCAGAAACCCTCGTAGCCCGCCTCGTAACACGACACCACGGACACTGGCTCGCCCAAGGAACGCTCGACCCGAGCCTGATAGCGGGCGATCAGGCCCAACAGGCCCGGCACATCGCCGGACGCCAGCTTGTGCAGGCTCACCTTCTCACTAAGCGGACCACGCAAGGCCACAAGCCAAGATTTCAGGCTCAGTTCAATCGCGACGAAAATTGTGGCAAACTCATCCCGGGCGGCAGTCGGTTGCGTCAAAATCTGGTTTCCCATCAGGCGGTCTCCTCGTTGGGAATTGGTACGACAGCCAGACCTTACGACACCGGCCGCCGCTCGCCTCATAGGATCTCCCGCTACGCGGGCCGCGCGAAGCGCCGCGCTACGCGCCCCTCTCCCAGAGGGCGAGGGGCACTTGCGTGCGTTAGCGAGACCTTGGTCCGAGAGCCGTGGATGGAGGGCGGGTCTGTCTTCGCAAGGCCGGCCCTCGTGTCACCAGAACTGCCACCACGGGCTCGAGCCCGCCGCGCGGTCGTCCTCGTCGGCGCCCCAGTGGACCTCCTCGAAGACCTTGCCGTCGAGCGCCTGATAGGCCGGCCACCGGTCCGCGGCGACGTCAGTCAGCGAGGGCGCGGGCTGGCCGAGGCGCTCCCGGTAGATCCAGAGGTTCGTCAGCACGTGCTCGACGTACATGCGCGACTCGCGGATCGGCAGGCTCTCGATGAACAGCAGGGGGTCCTCGGCCTTGCTGAGCCGCGTCCAGCTGCGCAGGTTGCCGGGGCCGCCGTTGTAGGCGGTGGCGAGGCGGAACAGGTCGCCCCCGACCCTGGACATCTTCAACAGCCTGGCCAGATAGCGCTGGCCGAGCTCGATGTTGAGCTCCGGGTCGTAGAGCTGGGCGCGCGCGCGGCCCCGGAAGCGCCGGCCCTTGATGAGCGAGCTCGCGGTGCTCGGCAGCAGCTGCATCAGGCCGCGCGCGCCGCTGCGGCTTCGCGCGTAGCGCTTGAAGTGCGACTCCTGGCGCATCACCGCATAGATCAGCGCGCGGTCGAGGGTGAAGCCCTTGCGCGGCTCCCAGGGCGGGAGCGGATAGAGCGCGCGCGCCAGCCGCCCGGCGGTCCAACCGTCGTATCCGCCGTCGACCAGGCGCTTGGCGAGCCTGAGCGACAGGGACGGCAGCTCGGCCTCCTCGGCGACCGCCAGAATGGCATTGGCGGTCCCGGGCTCGTCCCATCCTTCGAGCGCCATCAGCTGCTTTTCGAGGCGGCGTCTGTCGCCCAGCTGGAGCAGAGCCAGCGCGCGCAGGCCCCCGGGCGTCGCCCGCAGCGGCGCCGCGCGCGCGCCG
>CAMYMY010000343.1 GCA_947259625.1 uncultured Kiloniellales bacterium
AGATGCCTCCGAACACGCCGGCCACGATCGATCCGGTATAGAACTCGAGAACGAGCGCTTGAATCCCCAGCATCAGAAGCAGGTAGGCCACGGTCGGGTTGGTAATCACGCCGAGCAGTCTGGTGCGCCAATCCGCCTCCACTTCCACGATCTCGAGCGAAGCGGTTTCGAGCGTCCGCGCTTCACCGTTCATGTCGACCGCGCGGCCGTCCACCTTGGCCAGCAGGTCCTCTGGGGTCTCCGCGATCAGGTCGATCACGCCCTCTCCCAGGGCATCTCGCGCCGAGAGGCTCGCGGCCTCGCGCACCGCCTTCTCGGCCCAATCGGCGTTACGCCCACGTTTTTGGGCGAGGCCGCGTATATAGGCGATGGCATCGTTCATCGCCTTCTCCGGAAGGCCGGGATGGCCCTTCGCCACCTCGGGCTTGTCGTTGTCTGCTTCGGCCTCCGCTTGCACCTCCCCGTCGGCCTCTGTTTCGCCCTGGTCCCTGTCCTTCTTCTGGGGCTTTTCCTTTTCCTCGTCCTCGGGTATCGGCGAGAACGGCGAGCCGCCGCCGATCTGCACCGGTGTCGCTGCCCCCAGGTTAGTCGCCGGGGCCATGGCCGCGACATGGCAGGCGTAGAGGATGTAGGTGCCGGCGCTGGCCGCCCGCGCGCCGCCCGGCGCGACATAGCCGATCACCGGTACCGGCGATGACAGAATATCCTGGATGATCTCGCGCATCGAGGTGTCGAGACCGCCGGGCGTGTCCATCTGCAGGATCACCGCCTGGACGCCCTGCTCGGCCGCCTTCGCGAGGCCACGGTGGACGTGATCGCTCACCGCCGGGCCGATCGGGCCCTTGATGGTGAGCAGCATAGCCGTCTTCGTCTCACCGGCAGCGATAGCTCCGAACAGCCACGCCAGAATGAAACCGAGGCCGGTCAACGCGGCGAAAAGACTGCGCCTGATGGCGGTCCGAGGCACGACTTGGTCCTTTCACCTGCAATGATGGTCCGTCGCGCCGGACAAGTCCACCCGCTCGGTACCAGGGGCTCAAGTGCCATACGGATCGACAAAGCCGCTTTGCGCGCAGCGGCGCTGCACTATGATACGGCCATGCGCGACCTGCTCGATATCCGCCCCGAGGTCGCCGAGGCGCTCTCCGCGAAACGTCCGGTGGTCGCCCTTGAATCGACCCTGATCGCCCACGGCCTGCCCTACCCCCGCAACCTGGAAACCGCCCGACGGGTCGAGTCGGTCGTACGCGAAGCGGGCGCCGTGCCGGCGACCGTCGGAGTCGCGGGCGGCCGTCTGTGCGTTGGATTGAACGCGCAGGAAATCGAACGCTTCGCCCGGGGCGGAGACACGGCCAAGGCGAGCGGCCGTGACCTTGCCGCCGCGATCGCCGGCGGCGGCGACGGCGCGACGACAGTGGCCGCTACCCTGGTCGCGGCGCATCTGGCAGGCATCCGGGTTTTCGCCACCGGCGGCATCGGCGGCGTGCACCGCGGCGGTGGATCACGCCTCGACGTCTCGGCCGACCTGGCCGAGCTGGCGCGCAGGCCGGTCGCCCTGGTCTCGGCCGGGGCCAAGGCAATCCTCGACCTGGCGGGCACGCTCGAGGTATTGGAAACGCAGGGCGTCCCGGTGATCGGCTACGGCACGAACGAGTTTCCGGCCTTCTATTGCCGGCAGAGCGGTCTCCCGCTCGACGTCCAGGTAGACCGCCCGGAAGCCGCCGCCCGCCTGATACAGGCTCACTGGACGCTTGGTCTGGGCGGCCTCCTGATCGCCAATCCCCCGCCCGAGGCAGCGGCACTCGATCCGGTCGAGGTCGAAGCGCTGGTCGGCCGGGCCCTTGACGACGTGCAGTCCGCACGCGTCGGCGGCAAGCGTCTAACGCCGTTCCTGCTCGACCGGGTCAACGAATTGAGCGGTGGCCGGACCCTGGAGGCCAACGTCGCCCTGATCGAGGCGAATGCCACCCTCGGCGCCGAACTTGCCGCAGCCGTTCTGGCGCTCGACCGCGGCTGACAGCATTGGGGCAGAAAGCACGAATTTCTGCAAATTTATCAACGAACTGTCCGTTAACCATATAGCGGCTTGATCCCGGGACAGGATTCCCGATCCGGGGTTATTTGGTTAAGCCTGATGCTTAATTTGTGCGAAAGAGTTTTGCTGTATTTCTATGAACGGTGCGCGCGAGGATCGCCTCCCCGCTTTGGTCCGCCGTAACGAGAGAGCAGAGAGCCTCATGGCCGACTCCTTGAAAATCTGCGTAGTGGATGACGACCGCGACGTCGCAGAGGGTTTGGCTGAAATTCTCCAAATGGTCGGCCACCAGGTGCAGACCGTCTTCGCCGGCCAGGATGCCCTGCGCGTCCTGGACCAAGAAGACTTCGATATCGCCTTCATCAATGCCGAGTTGCCCGATCTGACCGATCTCGAGAGCTTCATGGAGGTCCGCAAGATCAAACCCGGCATGAAGACTGTCATGATGACCGGCTACACCATCGAGCAGTTGCTCAGGCAGGCGGTGGGCAGCGGATCGGTGAGCGTACTGCAAAAACCCGTCACAATGGACGAGGTGGTGCGGGCCTTGGACGTGGCCAAGCCCAAGGGCATCGTCCTGGTTGCCGAGGACGACCCCGAGATCAGCGACAAGATTCGAAATACCTTGGTTCTGCAGGAGTATCGGGTCAGGGTCGCCCATACGACCGGAGAAGCGCTGGATGCGGTTGGCGCCGGTGACTGCGGCATCCTGGTTCTCGACCTACGTCGCCCCGTCATCGACGCATTGGAAGTCTATATCGAACTCGAGAAACAGGACCTGGGCCTGCCCACGATCGTGATCAGCACCCATCCGGACAAGCAAGCCGGTCCGATCGACGTACTGCGCGACCAGACCGTCACGGGGATACTGATCAAGCCCTTCGATCCGGCGCGATTGCTTGCAGCCCTGGAGAAGACGCACAAGAAAGGTGCTCCTGCACCGGTCGAAGAAGAACCGCAAGAAGCAGATCGGGCCGAGGCCCGGGGCGGCCGTATCCTGGTCATCGATGACGATCGGGACGTGGCCGAGGGTATGGCCGACGTTCTCACCGACATGGGTCATACCGTCGAGATCGCGCTTACCGGCAGCAAGGCCCTGGAGATCGCCGAACGGTTCGACGCGCAAATCGCGCTCGTCGATATCAAGCTGGGACGGACCAGCGGCCTCGAACTGATCGCCTCCCTGGAGAAGCTGCGCCCGGGCATCGTCAACGTCGTGATCACCGCTAACGCCGGCAAGGAATCCGTCATCGCGTCGATGCGCAGCGGGGCTTTCGACTTTCTCAACAAACCCACGCATCCACGGGATCTTTTCGCGGTGCTCGACCGCTGCTTCGAGAAGATAGACACGCAGAAGAACCAGACACGGAACGTACCCGCCGACGAGCCTTCGCCCGGCCTTCGCGCCAGCGTGGGTCATGAACTCCGCGACCCGCTAAACGCGGTCATCGGATTCTCCGAGATCCTGGGCGACGAGATGCTGGGGCCGCTTGGCTCCGAGCAGTATGTGCACTACGCCAAGGGCATCAACGAGGCCGGTCAGCATCTGACCACAGTCATCGACGACCTGTTCGAGGACAGCCAGGCGGAGTCCGGCATGATAGAATCGGGCGAGCCCCAGCCCGAGGCGCCCAGGTCAGAAGAAGCGGAACCGAAGCAGAGCGAGTCGGGCCAAACCGTCGAAGAAAATTCGAACGAATTCGAGCCGGACGACCCGGATCTCACCGAAACCACGGTAGAAGAACAGGAGGCGTTCGACCTCGGCCAGTCGGAAACCTTCGAGGCCCTTGCCGAAGAGTCGGCGGCAGACGAAACGGAGAACGTCGAGCCGCACACTTATGAGCCGCAATCGAGCGAGCTAGAGCCGGACATGCCGGATTTCCCCGAACCCTTCGGCGATGAAGAAGAGGCCCACTCGGCGGACTCCGGCGGACAAGACTATATCGCAGCCATGGCTGAAAACCCGGCGGCGGCCGAGACGGAGACGGCCGAGCCCACTACATCCGGTTCGGGCTCGAGCGAGCTCTATTCCGACCGGCCGGATATTGCTGCGCTCTTCGCCGAAGACCCGGAAGCACGCGAAGCGGACCCGGCGGACCCCGGACCGGCCAGGCCCGATGGGCCAGAACCGGATGGGGGCCAGCCGGACCCGTTGGATCCGCAATTCCAGGATCCGGATCTATCGGGAATTTCAGCCGACGAGCCGTGGCAGGTGACAGAGGACCT
>CAMYMY010000344.1 GCA_947259625.1 uncultured Kiloniellales bacterium
GGCCGCGCCCTCGACCGCGGCGCTCAGCTCCTCGACCGAGGACATGGTCTCGATCCAGAGCAGGCCCGCGCCGCCCTCGGCGAGCGCCGCGGCCTGCTCGGCGAAGGCTTCGGCCGCGTCCTCCCGGGAGAGCGGCCCGATCGGGGCCAGGATCTCGCCGGTCGGCCCCATGGAGCCCGCCACGACGACCTCGCGGCCGGCGCCGTCGGCCGCCTCCCGGGCCAGACGCGCGGCGGCGCGGTTGATCTCGGCCACCCGGTCCTGGGCCTCGTGCAGCTTGAGCCGGTGGCGCGTCCCACCGAAGCTGTTGGTCAGGATCAGGTCCGAGCCGGCCTCGATGAAGGCGCGATGCAGGCCGCCGACGCGCTCGGGATACTCGAGATTCCACAGCTCCGGCGCGTCGCCGGTCTCGAGCCCGAGGGCGAAGTAGTTGGTTCCCGTGGCCCCGTCGGCCAGGAGCCAGGGTCGCTCGGCGAGCAGGCGCGTCAAACGGTCGGGCATAGCGGCAGGGGATCTCCGGAAAAGGACCGGCGGTCTCGGCCGGACGGGGCCGACGGTATGGTGGGCGGTTCACAGCGTCAAGCGGCGCAGTGTCTCGGGTCGGCCGGCTCAGAGCAAAAAAACTCCGGCAAGCCCGGCGAAGGAAAGGCGGCCTGGAGTCCGCCCGAGGCGTCTCAGCCGGCGGAGTTTACCGCACCGGAGATCTCGCCGGGTGCCGCGGTAAAGAAGTTCGAAGTCTATAACAATACCAGAAATATGTATGTGAATGCCGATATATATGTATCTTTTCAGTGTTCTATAAATGACGATACTTGTATAATATTTTATGGAAAAGTACAGTACTTCTTTTGGCCAGCCCAAAAGGCCCGACATTCCGGCATTGGAGCTGCGGGGCTCGGTCTTTTCGAGGGGTGTGGTCTGCAATGTGGGATCGGTTCGGGCTCGGAAGGTCCCGGCCGGCTTAGCCAATCCTTAAATCGAAGGTATTAGATCTTGATTTACCACCTGAACTGGGATTCGGCAGGAGCGAGCGATGCGGGTACTCTATGTCGACGACGACCCAACGATGACCGCGGCGGTCGAGCAGATGCTTGCCAGCGAGGGCTACGACTGCGATGCCGTTTCCCTCGGCAAACGCGCCGTCGAGCTCGCGAAGCGCAACAAGTACGACATTATTCTCCTGGACATCATGATGCCCGACATCGACGGGTACGAGATCGTGGAACGCGTGCGTCGGGGTGGGGTTCGTACGCCGATCCTGGTCCAGTCGGGTCTGGTGGACCGGGAAAACGATATGGAAGGGCTGTGGCTGGGGACCAGCGAGTACCTGATCAAGCCCTTCAACAAGGGCGAGCTCATCGAACGCATCGAGACGGTGGTGTCCCGCTCGGCGGACGCCTCGGTGTCGGACCCGGTTTACGCGCCGGACGCCGGAGCTCCTAACGAGGAAGACGGAGGGCAGCGAAGGCGCCACCGGCGCTTCGACACCGTGCAGCCCGGCAGGATCCTCCACGGCCGGGGCATCGACTGCATCATATTGGACATGTCCTATGGTGGCGCCGCCATCCAGCTTTCCAACGCCCATATCGACTGCCCGGAGATCTTCGAGTTGCAGCTTCAATCCGGGTCGACGCTTCGCTGCCAGGTGCGTTGGCGGTCCGGAGACAGGATCGGCGTGCAGGTCGAAACGCAGTGGCCGGATGAGGTCGTGGGCGATCTCGTGAACCAACTCGACCCCGCGGTCGAGGCCCCGGCATCGCCCGCGCCGGAGCCGGTGCCGCAGGCGGAGGCCGCCCCGCAGGACAACCAGGAGCCGGAGGCAGCCCCCCCGCTGCAGCGGGAGTATCCGGCGCCGGTCACGCCCCAGATCGCTCCGGCCTCAAATCTGCAGTTCCCCACGGCCGCGATGCAGCCGGAGGAGGACTTCGCCGACGATCGTCAAGTTTTCGCCGTGGACCGCGGTATCCGTCTGGTCGCGGAGTCCTGCGAATGCGCGGAGCTCGTGATCGAGGGTTATCTCGAAGCCACGGCCCGGGCCCGGAGTCTACGGGTCGGCCCGGACGGCCGCTTCGTCGGTGCCGCCGAGGTGGCGGTCGCCGAGATCCATGGCCACGTCGAGGGCGACCTGACCGTGACCGGAAAGCTCGTGATCCACCCGACCGGCACGGTGTCCGGCACCACCCGGTACCGGCAAATCGCCATCGAGGGCGGCGGCCGCATCCTGGGCGAGGTCCGGATCATGTCTCAAGGTCCGGTGGCGGTGCCCGAGGACGAACGGGACCTTCGCCAGGCCGCCCCCGCGGCCTAGGAGCGCGCGGTCACCGCTTGCCGTCTGCGGCTCCGCAAATGTCGCCGGGCGGCATCCCGCCACATCCCGCCACATCCCGCCACATGCCGCCGAGCGCCGCTTATGCGTCCTTCTCCGTCGCGCAGACGAAAGAGGGGGCGTTGCGGGCGCGCGGATAATCGCCGCGAGGTCTTCTGGGAGGCTTGGTCATGAGCGAGACGGCGGGCGGGGATGGCGGGCGCCGGGGGCGGCGCGGCCGCGGCGAGGCCGGCGGCGCGGACGCCAGGCGCGCGCTCCGGCGCGGCGGCAAGACCGCTAAGAATAGCTTCATCACCCGCCGGATCCCGCCCTACCGGATCCTGAGCGAGGAGGGCCTCGCGCTGATCGAGGCCAACGCCGACACGGTGCTGGAGGAAACCGGCATCGAGTTCCGCGACGACCCCGAGGCGCTCGAGATCTGGAAGGGGGCCGGCGCCGACGTGAAGGGCGAGCGGGTGCGCTTCCCGCGCGGCCTGTGCCGCGACATCGTCCGCAGGCACGCGCCCGCGAGCTTTCTCCAGCACGCGCGCAACCCGGCGCGCTCGGTCACGGTCGGCGGCGACGCGACCGTCTTCGCGCCGGTCTACGGGCCGCCCTTCGTGAGCGACCTGGAGGGCGGCCGGCGCTACGCCACGCTCGAGGACTTCCACAACTTCGTGAAGCTGGCCTACATGGCGCCGGCGCTGCACCACTCGGGCGGCACGGTCTGCGAGCCGGTCGACGTGCCGGTCAACAAGCGCCACCTCGACATGGTCTACAGCCACCTGCGCTACTCCGACCTGCCCTTCATGGGCTCGGTGACCGCGCCCGAGCGCGCCGAGGACACCGTCGAGATGGCGAGGATCGTGTTCGGCGCGGACTTCGTCGAGAGCAACACGGTGGTCATCAGCCTGATCAACGCCAACTCGCCGATGACCTACGACGACACCATGCTGGGGGCGCTCAAGGTCTATGCCCGGGCCAACCAGGCGTGCATCGTGACCCCCTTCATCCTCTCGGGCGCCATGGCGCCGGTCACCGCCGCGGGCGTGATGACCCAGACCCTGGCCGAGGCCTTGGCGGGCCTGGCCTTCGCCCAGCTCGTGCGGCCCGGCGCGCCGGTCGTCCTCGGCAGCTTCGCCAGCTCGATCTCCATGCAGTCGGGCGCGCCCACCTTCGGCACGCCAGAGCCGGCGCTGGTGCTCTACGGCATGGCGGAGCTGGCCCGGCGGCTCGGCGTACCGTTCCGCTCCGGCGGCTCGCTCTGCGGCGCCAAGCTGCCGGACGCCCAGGCCGCCCACGAGTCGTCCCAGACCCTCGTCCCGACGGTTTCGGCCGGGACGAACTTCGTGCTGCACGCGGCCGGCTGGCTCGAGGGCGGGCTGGTGTCGTCCTACGAGAAGTTCGCCATCGACGCCGACCAGCTCGGCATGATGCAGGTCTTCGCCGGCGGTTACGACCTCTCCGAGAACGGCCAGGCCATGGACGCCATACGCGAGGTCGGCCCCGGCAGCCACTTCCTCGGCTGCGCCCATACCCAGGCCAACTTCGAGACCGCGTTCTACCGCTCGGCCGTGGCCGACAACAACTCCTTCGAGCAGTGGCAGGCCGAGGGCGGCCTGGACACTGCCCGGCGCGCCAACGCGCTCTGGAAGAAATGGCTCGCCGACTACGAGCCGCCGGCCCTCGACCCCGCGGTCGACGAGGCGCTCCAGGCCTTCGTCCGGCAACGCAAGGAGTCGATGCCCGACGCCTTCTCGTAACAGGCACGAGATCGAGCCAGTCCCCGCGCTCGTAGGGCGGCTGACCGCCCAGGGCCGCGACTGCGGCGCCGCGAGCCACCTCACTCTGAGCTTCCTCATCCCGAGCTTGTCGAGGGACGAAGGGGCGCGCGAAGCCCCCTGGGACTGATGGTGGCGCGGAGACGCCCGCCCGGCGTCTGAGGGACG
>CAMYMY010000345.1 GCA_947259625.1 uncultured Kiloniellales bacterium
CCGCCAGGCCTCCGGCGCGCGGTATCCGCCCAGTGCCTCGTCGAGCGCCTCGAACGCCGCCAGGGCATCGGCCACGAGCGGTAGGGTAAAATGCTTGGCTGCGTCGAAGGTCGTGACGTTGAGCTGGATGATCGCCCGGCCCGGATCGCGGAACAGGGCGCGCGAGCCGGTCGTGAAGTCCTGAAGCCGGCTGCCGGCCGCCAGGACGACGTCGGCCTCGGCCGCGAGAGCGTTGGCCGCGCTGGTGCCCGTCACGCCGATCGACCCGACGTTCAACGGATGGTCCCAGGCCAGCGCGCTCTTGCCGGCCTGGGTTTCGGCGACGGGGATGCCCCGCGTTTCGGCAAAGCGGGCCAGGGCTTCGACGGCACCGCTGTAGTGCACGCCGCCGCCGGCGACGATCAGCGGCCTTTCCGCCTGGCCGAGGCATGCCGCCGCAGCCGTCAGCTCGCGGGCATCGGGGCGAAGCCGCCGCGGCTCCCAGAGGGCCTCGCCGAAGAAGGCCTCCGGATAGTCGTAGGCTTCCGCCTGAACGTCCTGGCACAGCGCGAGCGTGACGGGCCCGCAGTCCGCTGGATCGGTCAGTACCGCCAGGGCGCGCGGCAAGGCGGTGAGGATCTGCTCGGGCCGCGTAATGCGGTCGAAATATCGCGAAACCGGCCGGAAACAGTCGTTGGCCGAGACCGTCGCGTCGCCGAAAGCCTCGATCTGCTGCAACACCGGGTCGGGGCGACGGCTGGCGAAGACGTCGCCGGGCAGGAGCAGGACCGGCAATCGGTTGACGTGGGCGACCGCCGCCGCGGTCACCATGTTGGTCGCGCCCGGACCGATCGAAGTGGTGCAGGCCATGATTCGACGGCGCTTCGAGGCCTTGGCATAGGCGATGGCCGCATGCGCCATGCCCTGCTCGTTGTGGGCGCGATAGGTGGGAAGCTCATCCCGCGCGGTGTAGAGCGCCTCGCCGAGCCCCGCCACATTGCCGTGCCCGAAGATCGCCCAGACGCCCGCGAAGAGCGGGAGCTCTTCACCGGCCAGCCGTGTCTTCTGGGTCGTGAGATAGCGCACCAGCGCCTGCGCCATGGTGAGCCGGATGGTCGACATGTCTCAGGATCCCTCCTTCGCTCGCTCCCAGGCCTCGACGATGGCGCCGAACCGCCCCGCCATGGCCCGAACCGCCGCTTCGTCGCCGAGGCGCCCGAAAAACCAGTCCTCGGCCACCGTCCCGAAGATGGTCCGGCCGACCGCGAAGCCCTTCACGACCGGCCAACGCGCAGCTGCCCGGAAGGCTTCAGCAAGCGCCTCCTCCGCCGCGTCGAGCCCGAGGACCACGACGCCTCGACAATGGGGATCGTGCCCGGCGATCGCATCGGAGATGTTTTGCCATGCGGCGGTCTCGACAAGGGGCTCAAGCTTCCACCAGTCGGGTCGAATCCCAAGATCGTAGAAGGTCTCGAGCGCGCGCGCGACGGTTTCGTCGTCCATCGGCCCGTGTGGCCCGGCCACGACCTCGAGCAGGAGCTCATGCCCGGTCCGGCGGCAGGCATCGAAGAGCCGCATCACCTCGCGCTCCTGAGCCGTTCGCAGCTCGGCCGGGTCGTCTGGGTGGTAGTGAACGAGACACTTGACCGTGTGCTTGAGCGGCCACTCGACGAGTGCCGAGCCGAGGTCCGGGCCGCATTCGAACTCCAGCGGCCGCGACCCGGGACGCTCGACCGGCCGGCCGACCCACAGATCCCCCTCCCCGGCCGCGTGAAGTGCGTGCCGGCCGAACCGCGCGTCCAGCAAAACCCCGAAACCGGCTTGGCCGGCGGCGACCTGCCGCGCCGCCTGGAGCGCGAGCTGCTTGAAAACGCCGATCTTGGCCATGTCCGCGCCACAGCGCACCGCCAGGTCTTCGAACTGGCTGCGGTGATCGACCGCCAATGCGAGCAGCCGTTCCGGGCCGCGCGGTCGCGTCGTCGTCCAGTGGAGGTGATTGAGCGTGGCGTCCCGGCGGAGCGCCCGCTCGCCGCTGCCGTGGTCGAGGAAGTGCGCGAGCTCGGCCCAGCTCGGGACCGCGGGCGCGCAGCCGTGGCGGGAGACGGCAAAGGCGCCGCTGGCGTTGGCATAGGCGCAGCAGGTCTCGAGCGCCTCGTCGCGCAGCCAGCCCCGTAGGAACCCCGCCATGAAGGCGTCGCCCGCCCCCAGGACGTTGTACACCTCGACCGGAAAGCCGGGCCCCGCGATCCCGTCGTCGAGCGAGGCCGGGATCTCGCCGGGAAATACGACACAGCCCATGGGTCCGCGCTTGCAGATGATGATCGCCGCGCTCCGCGCCCGGATCGCGCGGATCGCCTCGAGCGTATCCGAGGCGCCGCCCGCGACGCGAATCTCTTCCTCCGTGCCGACGACCAGGTCGCAGTCCGACAGGATCGATTGCAGCCGTGCGGTGGTCCGTGCGCTCTCCACGAAGCGCTCCTCGCCCGCCCCGTGGCCGGCCAGCCCCCAGAGCACGGGCCGGTAGTCGATGTCGAAGACCACCTTCGCCCCATGGGCGCGCGCGACGGCCATGGCCCTGCGGCTAGCGGCCTCCAGGTTGGGCCTGGAGAAATGGGTGCCGGTCACGACCAGGGCGCCCGCCGAGGCGATATAGTCCTCCTCGATATCCTCCTCGGACAACGCCGCATCGGCGCAGTTCTCGCGGTAGAAGATCAGCGGAAAAGTCTCGTCGTCGCGAATGCCCAGGACGACGAGCGCGGTGAGGCGCTCCGGATCGGTCCTGACGCCACGCAGCTCGACGCCTTCCGCCGCCAGCTGCTCGCGGATGAAGCGGCCCAGGTGCTCGTCGCCGACGCGCGTGATCAGGCCCGCCTTCAGGCCCAGCCGGGCGCAGCCGATGGCGATGTTGGCCGGACAGCCGCCGACGTACTTCGCGAAGCTGCCCATGTCCTCGAGCCGCCCGCCCACCTGCTGCCCATAGAGGTCGACCGAGGCCCGGCCAAGCGTAATGACGTCGAGCATGCTTTCTTTCTCCTGGGCCAAGCGGCATCCGGCCCGGGTCACCCAAACGGATGGCAATCCACCTTTCCAGCTTGCATAGTACGTTCTCTGGAGACGAGCCGAAACATCGGGGAGAGGCAACCATGCTGAAGTTTGGCATTTTCGGTGCCGGACGGATCGGCGTCCTTCACGGCCGCAACATCGCCCGGCACCGCGGGGCGGAGCTCGCCTATGTCGCCGACCCGGTGAGCGGCGCCGCCGAGGCCTTGGCCAACGAGACAGGGGCGCAGGTGGCGAATACAGATACCATCCTGGCCGATCCCTCGATCGACGCGGTGGCCATAGCCAGCTCGACCGACACCCATGCCGACCTCATCGAGGCGGCGGCCCAGGCCGGCAAGGCGATCTTCTGCGAGAAGCCCGTCGACCTCGACAGCGCGCGGGCCAGGGCCTGCCTCGAGGTCGTCGCCGCCTGCGGCGTGCCGCTGGCGATCGGGTTCAACCGGCGCTTCGACCCCAACTTCCTCGCTCTTCACCGGGCGCTGCGCGAGGGGCGGATCGGCAAGGTCGAGATGGTTTCGATCACCAGTCACGATCCAGCGCCGCCGCCGATCGAATATGTCGGCAGGTCGGGCGGCCTGTTCCGGGATTTCACGATCCACGACCTCGACATGGCTTGCTGGCTGCTCGGCGAGGAGCCGGTCGAGGTCTTTGCCGCGGGAAGCTGTCTCGTTGATCCGGGCATCGGGCAAGCCGGCGACATCGATACCGCGATTACCGTACTGAAGACGGGCTCCGGCGTATTGTGCCAGATCAGCAACAGTCGCCGGGCGACCTACGGATACGATCAAAGGATTGAGGTTCTCGGCTCGGGCGGCATGCTGCGCGCCGGCAATCCGCGCGAGACGACCCTCGAACAGGCCGACGGATCGGGGTTCAGGCGGGATAAGCTCATGCCGTTCTTCATGGAACGCTACGCCGAGGCCTACCGCCTGGAGCTCACGGCCTTCATCGAGGCCCTGGAAAAGGGCCAGGCGCCCGGGCCCACCGGCGAGGACGGCCTGGAACTGCTCGACTTCGCGCCGGCCTACTTTGGCGACTCCGGTGACTGCGAGCAGGGCGAGGATCTCTGCTACCGGGTCTTCGTGGCCCGCGACGGCGACAACAGCAAGCTGAGCGTCGGCGCCACACACCGCCAGTTCGCCGACACCCTGCGCCTCTACTTCGACAAGAACTTCTACAACTTCTTCGAGAGCATCTA
>CAMYMY010000346.1 GCA_947259625.1 uncultured Kiloniellales bacterium
CCATTCCCAGGCAAGGCGCTGTTTCCACGAACTCGACCGTCACTCCAAGGCGGGTTGCCTAGTATTCCGGCCAAAGAACGGAAACCTCTGCTTCGGCAACGGCGGCGGGAAATGGCCCGGCGGTGTGGGTTCGATATTCGAAGCGGCCCTCCTTTCCGCGCCCGTCGCGCCGGTTGCCCGATACACCAAGGACATTTCCTGCCCACGAAAGAAGTGGATAGGCTTGCGCAACATCCTTCGGCAGGCCAACATCCGAGCCGACGCAACGCGCGAACGCCACGAAATGGGCCGGGCCGACGCAGACCGGGCGGTGGTCCGGCCCGAGTGATCGCTTGGTGCCGTCCCGCGGCCGCGCGGATAAAGAGACCGACGAGGATGACAGCCAAAAGCGAGAAAGAACCGAAAGGCCGGTCCGGAGGATGAAGCGGGGCCTCCTTCTGTTGGGTCGCATGCCCGCTCTGGGCCGCGCGGCGTTCGGGCGGATGGTGCGCGCGATTTATCACGGTCTGCCGCTCGATCCCGAGCGGAAGCTTCGGCTGAAGGACTTCGTGTACCGGACCTTCGGTTTTCTGATTCGCAAGGCTCCGACCTATCGAATCTGGGCGCAGAGCCGGTCCATTGTCACGGCAAGATGGGCCGCCCCCGTTGCAACCACGGTGAACCGGCAGCCGATGGCCGGCCACGGCCCGTCGCCCGGCCCGGAAACGATCACGCCCATGGATGTCCTGCGCGAAACCACGCGTCGCAAGCACACCTCCGCGGAGGCCAAGGCCTATTGCGACAAGCTGGCCCGCGCCCTGTTCCAGGACTTCCTGGCACGCGGAGAGACGCTGTCGATCCCCTCTTCGACGGAGCCGAAGGTTTCCATCGTCCTGATTCTCCACAACCGGGTGGAGCTGACATACCTGTGCCTTACGTCGATATTGCAGACGGTCGATCTGCCGATCGACACGATCATCGTCGACAATGCCTCGAGCGACGACACCGGAAGGCTGCTCGACCGGATCGAGGGCGCGAAGGTCATCCGCAATGACGACAACCTGGGATTCCTCAAGGCGGTCAATCAGGCTCTCGGCGAAGCGGCGGGAGACCACGTCCTCCTGCTGAACAACGACGCCCTTATGTTTCCGGGCGCGTTGGCGGCTGTCCTGCGCACCCTCGAAAGCGAAGCGGACATCGGCGCCGTGGGCGGCCGGATCGTCTTGCTCGACGGCCGCCTGCAGGAAGCGGGAAGCATCGTCTGGAACGACGGCAGCTGCCTCGGCTACGGCCGCGGCGCCCCGCCGGATGACCCGGCCTTTCTGTTCCGGCGCGATGTCGACTACTGCTCGGGTGCGTTTCTGCTCGTGCGGCGCGGCCTGTTCGTAGAGTTAGGCGGTTTCGACGAGGCCTTCGCGCCGGCATACTACGAAGAGACCGACCTCTGCATGCGTCTCCGCGAGTGGGGCTACCGGGTCGTCTACGAGCCCGATGCGGTCGTGCTGCATTACGAATTCGCAAGCGCGCCGTCGCCCGACCGGGCCAGGGAGCTGCAGAAGATCAATCGGGAGACCTTCGCCGCCAAGCACCGCGACGCGTTGAGCCGGCACTGCGCGCCCGATCCGCGCAATGTGCTGGTCGCGCGATCGTCCGAACGGCGCAAACAGAGACTGCTGCTGCTCGACGACAGGGTGCCGCACCGCGGCCTCGGAGCGGGTTTCCCCCGGGCCAGCGATATGGCTCGCGGTCTCGTCGCGGGGGGATTCTTCGTGACGCTCTATCCCATGACGGTGCCGACCGAGGATGCGGTTGGCCTTTACGCGGACTTGCCGCGCGAGATTGAGGTCGTCTGCGGCAGGGGCCGCACGGAACTGGCGCGGTTCCTCGCGGAGCGCCCGGGCTATTACGACACGATCCTGGTCAGCCGGCCGAACAACATGGAAACCTTCAACGCTGTCTACGAATCCGCACGCGATCTTTTCAAAGGTGTCCGGATCATCTATGACGCCGAGGCGATATTCGCGCGCCGTGATGCCGCGAAACAGAAACTGGACGGCGTCGAGCTGCCCAGGAAAATGATGGCCGACCTGGTACAGGCGGAAACCGACCTTGGCCGATGGGCGGACAGGATCGTGACCGTTTCGCAAGTCGAGGCGACCGAGTTCTTACAGCGCGGCTTTCCCGAGGTCCATGTCCTCGGCCATCAAGTCGCTGCGCAGCCGACCCCGACCGCCTTCGACCAACGTCGCGGCATCTTGTTCGTCGGTGCCATGCACGGCGACGACACGCCGAACGCGGATTCCGTCCTGTGGTTCGCCGAGACCGTATGGCCGACCCTGTCGAAGGACTTGCCGGAGGACGCCGGCTTCATCGTCGCGGGCACCAACAAGTCGCAGGCGGTCTGGTCTCTCGATTCGGGGCGCATAAGCGTCCGCGGCTTCGTCGACGACCTGGGCGCCCTCTACGACGGCTGCCGGCTGTTCATTGCCCCGACGCGGTACGCCGCCGGCATTCCCTACAAGGCCCACGAGGCCGCGGCTCGCGGCCTGCCAATGGTGACGACGACCCTGATCGCGGATCAATTGGGCTGGAGGGATGGCGAGGACCTGCTTGTGGCGGATACGCCGGAAGACTTCGCCCGCCAATGCCTGAGGCTTTACGAGAGCAAGGACGTCTGGCAACAGCTTCGCGACGGCGCCTTGCAGCGAATCAGGACGGAGTGCTCACAGGACTCCTTCCGCACAAGCCTTGCCGAAATCGTGAAGGACGCCGAACCTGTCATCGCGGTGCCGGCGAACGGCTGATACCGGCCCGACCGAATCTGCAGCCGAGGAAGCTCTCGTGGAGAAAGACGGCCAAATCGAGCGACTGCGCGGCGAGCTGGACGCGGTCCGGGCGCGCATCGCGGAGCGGGAGGCGGAGGTCGCGGCGCTGCGCAAGGAACTCACAGTCAGCCGCGCCCTGCTTGCCGAAAAGGACGGCACCGTCGAGGCGCTTTATGGTTCGTTTTCCTGGCGCATCACGGCGCCGATCCGCATGGTGCGAAAGTTTGCGAGCGCGCTGATCCGGCCGCGCGCATCGTGCAGGGCCCTTGACGCACCTGTAGATCCGGGCGAGATGGTCGCAGCGACACCGAAGGTCTGCATATTCGGCCACTACGACCGAAACGCGGTGGTATCCGACTATGTCTTCGAACTCCTGAAGGGCATCGCATCGGCCGGCTACGCGGTCCTTTTCGTCTCGACCGCGGCGCGGATTTCCGAGCCCGATCGCGAACGCCTGGAACCGCTCTGCACCAAGCTCTATGTCAGGGAAAACAGCGGCCGGGATTTCGGCTCCTGGCAGTTCGGACTGGCGCGGCTCGAGCACCTGGAGAGGGTCGACTGGCTGCTCCTGGCCAACGACAGCGTGTTCGGCCCGTTCTTCGACCTCGGGGAGCTGGCCGGGGCCATGGAGCGCTCGGGCGCCGATTTCTGGGGCGTCACCGACAGCTATCAGGGAAAGTGGCACCTGCAGTCCTATTTCCTTTGCCTCAGCGGCCCTGTCGTCCGCTCCCGGGCCTTCGGCGCGTTCTTCGCCAAGGATTTCGCCCAGCTCACCAAGCGGCAGGTCATCGACCAGGGCGAGATCGGCCTGTCGCAGGCGTTGATCGGCGCCGGCTACACGGGTGCCGCCTACTGCCCCTATGAGGCCCTGGACGGGGGAAACCGTGAATTCTTCCGCAATCCCATGCACCATTACTGGGACAGGCTCATAACCGAGGCGCGCTGCCCCTTCCTCAAGGTCGAGCTGCTCCGGGACAACCCCTTCGAGCTGCCCGACCTCGACCGTTTCCGCGAAATCCTCCCCGCCGTCTCGGAGTATGACATCGATCTGATAGAGACCCGCCTGAAGCGTGCCGGCGCCCCGCCGAAGGCAGGATGACCGCCCGTCGGCGCGCGACGCGGCGGGGCCGTGGTCCGACGATGCGGTGCCCACGGCCACGGTGCGGCGGTCCCCGCCCGGCCGTGCCGCCCTTTTCCGTTCCTATTGAACGTCCCAGTCCGACGCCGTGGCAATCGTCCTGGCGGCGTCCACGGTGAGGCGGTTCATCTGCCAGATCACGGTGCGCCCGTCGCTATGCTGCCACAGGATGTCGGCCTTGCCGTCGCCGTTGTGGTCGCCGAGGCGGACGACCCGCCAGGCGGTGTCGACGAGCCCGAAGTTCCTCTTGGCCTGGACGGCGTAGCCGTCCATCTGCCAGATGAAGAGGCG
>CAMYMY010000347.1 GCA_947259625.1 uncultured Kiloniellales bacterium
ATGAACCAATCTTTTGGCAGATCCGATCAATGATAAAAGTGAGACGGCTACCTATTTCAGGTCCGAATGGAACCCTTAGGGCGCGAACGTTGAGCTGAGCTGAGATGAGCTGTGCTTCGCTTAGCCTGTGTTGAGAGGAGGCATCTGAGATCATGATCGGTCAACACCTTGGTTCACGAAAGCGAAAGGCCGCTAACGTGGCGGCTGTTCTCGCGACAATGCCTCGGGAGACAGACATCCATATCGGCCGCCGGCTCCGGGAGGCCCGCCTCGCGCGCGTTCTAAGCCAAGGGGCGCTGGGCAAGAAACTGGGGGTGACCTTTCAGCAGGTTCAGAAGTACGAGAGTGGCGCGAATCGGATCGGCGGCAGCCGGTTATGGGACATCAGCGGAATTCTCGAAGTCCCGGTCAGCTATTTCTTCGAGGGCCTGCCGAGCGCGGGCGCGCCAGCCACGCCAGAGGCGGCCGAAGCGCCGCTGATGCGCCGCTCGCTCAAGCTGGCCAAGGAGATCGATGCCATCGAGGACGAGACGGTAAAGCAGCAGATGTTGCGCCTGGTGCGGGCGCTCGCCAAGGGGGAATCGGCCTGACGCCGCGGGCCGGCGAGCACGCGCTAATGCATTCTTCTATTGCTTAGAATCCGGCGCCAGCCCGCTCCCCCTCCCGCCCAACCGGTCCGCTGCCAAGGGTCAAGTTGACGAAATTGGTTGGAAAGCTGACGTTCGGGCTCGAACTTCGGCTTTGAATAGGAAAGCGGCTGTGGTCTGAGGCAGCCTCCCATGCGTGCTGTTACCGATGACGCTCCTTGGCCGTTCGCCTCAGGGGGCGGCACCCCATGGCCGAGGAGCAATCCCGCACCTCGGACAACAAGGAGTGTGATCATGTTGAGCGATTCAGCTTTTGAGTTCGTTTGCGAGGTCGACTGGCACACGACTGACCCCGTGTTCGGGCCCTGCTACGAGGGCGACGCCGAGGCGGCGAGGCTGATCAAGGCGGCGCGTGAAGCCACCCTTGCACTCCAGCTCTACCTCGACACGCCTCCCCCGGGGCGGGCTGGGATCACCAGCGGGAAGAACGACGGCGCCTGACCGTCAACGTCCCAACGCTTGCCGAGGCCGTCGCTAGAGTCTCGGCGTCTCTGCTAGCGCCCCTGACCAAAACGGCATGATATCCAAACGACCGCAACTTCACCAGTTTGCGACCAAGCGCCGCGGCATAAATCATCGGTTGTTGTTGAACCTACGGTGGGTAGCCTGCATCGCGCGTAGGTCGGCTTCGGGTCTTGGCTGTGTGGAAACGCCAGTCCAACTATGAGCGGCGTTTTTTCGTGACCGATCCGGGCGGTAATTTGGGCGTTTGCCGGTTTCGGGGCTTGGAATTGATTCTGTGGCTGCCAGAGAGCGCTCTGAGGGGCCTGTGAGCGGGTCATCGACAAGCACGAATGAGGGGTCTATGCCCTCATCGCATTGATCAGCGGCGCGATACCCAAGATGTTCATGACCCGCGTCAGGTTATAGGCCAGGACGTGCAAGGCCATCTCGGTCGCCACGCGCGGCAGGCGTTTCATCAGGAAGTGGGTCGCACCCATTCGGGCCTTGATCGTGCCAAAGGGATGCTCGACCGTCTCGCGGCGCTGGCGCATGGCCTGCGGGTTCTCGTCCAGTCGGCGCTGGACCGCTTCGAGTACGGGCTCATGTTCCCAGCGGGTAATGCGGCGTTCTTTGCCCGTCGTGCAGCGATGCTTGATGGCACAGGTTCCGCAGGCGTTGGTCCAGTAGCGGCGTAGCTTCAACCCCTTTTCCTCGTTCGTGTAGTAGTACTTGAGACGCTCGCCGGCTGGGCAGATGTAGACGTCTTCATCGGCCAGATAGCGGAAATCGGCCTTGACGAAACGGCCCTTGGCTCTGCTGCCCGAGGTCTGCGGCTTGGGTAGGGTAACCGTGATGCCGGCGTCATCACACGCCAGAATTTCCGTGCTGCTGAAGTAGCCACGATCGGCAACGACATCGAGAGTGTCTCTGCCCAAGGTCGCCTTGGCCTGCTTC
The DNA here is from genome assembly GCA_947259625.1 of uncultured Kiloniellales bacterium. Taxonomy (GTDB): domain Bacteria; phylum Pseudomonadota; class Alphaproteobacteria; order Kiloniellales; family JAKSDN01; genus CAMYKD01. The sequence goes on from CAMYMY010000347.1 coordinate 2,046, forward strand.
GACATGCGGGCGAGCTGGGCAGTGTCGTTGCCGAGGTTCGTCACCTCATGGGTCACGATCAGATGGTGCTCGGTATCGACGGCAGCTTGCACATTGTAGCCAACGACACCCGAACCCCGCCCAGAGGTCGCCATCGAACGAGCGTCGGGATCGGTCAGTGAGATCTGCTGGTCCGGCCTCTCCCGCCTCTCGGCGTCGAGCGCTTCCAGGCGCTGCATCTCTTCTTTGAGCCTCGCGATCTTCTCCTTGAGGCGCGTCGTCCTCATTGCCTGTGCGAGTGACGGCTCCTGCCGGTCGGTGCTGTCCAACTGGTGGAGATAGCGGGCAACGCTTTCCTCGATCTGAGCCATCCGTCGCTTCATCTTGGCGGCCGTGAAGTTGCGGTCCCGGTTGTTGACCGCCTTGAACTTGCTGCCGTCGATCGCCACGCCCGCCGTGGCAAGGAGACCGAGCCTGCGACAGAGCGTGACAAACTGAGCACAGACCTTGCGGATCGCAGGGCCGTTGTCCTTGCGGAAGTCGGCAATCGTCTTGTGATCGGGAACCAGGCGGCCGGTCAGCCACATGACCTCCACGTTGCGACCCGCTTCACGCTCGAGCCGGCGGCTCGACTGAACCCGGTTGAGATAGCCGTAGATGTAAAGCTTCAGAAGAACCGACGGATGATAGGACGGCCGGCCCGTTGCCATCGGATCAACGCCGCTGAACCCCAAGTCGCCCAGATCAAGCGCCTCGACAAACGCCTCGATCACGCGAACCGGATTTTCCTCCTCAACAAAATCATCAAGCGTTTCGGGGAACACCGTGCTTTGACCGCGATCCAAGCCCTCGACAAATCGCTTCACAACTACCTCCCGCCAAAAGACCGGAGAATCATACCATCAACCGCGTTTTCACACAGCCAGGGTCATCTCCGGGCGTCAACGGCGCGCCCCAACTTGGTCCGGAGTCAGGGGAACAGCCGACGAAACGGGTCAAAACGTCAGCTTACCGCTCCAAACTCACCGTCGCCGTAGGTGCCTCGCGACAGCCGGGTGTAGCCAATGGACTAAACCGCTCTCGCGGTAGTTTGTGGCGGCGGGTGGGAAGGTCTGTGCGATAACGGGCCGGGTCTGTTCCGTGTTGAGATTGTGGTTCCCCAACCTCTTTCTCAACACAGGGAGCAGACCCATGACTGACAAAGCTATCAGCCCGTTGCGCCGGCGCATGATCGAGGACATGACGGTCCGCGGCTTCACGGCCTGCACGCAGCGAGGATACATCGCAGCGGTCACCGCGGGGCCTCTAGGCGGACAGGCGCTGTCGCACGGCCCGGCTCAGGCATACTTCGCCCCCTTCTGGATCTTTTTTCCAACGATCTGCCATTCCTGGCCGTCCGGGTCGAGCGCCCGTATCGTCGATTCCTGTTCTCTTATTCCGCCAAAATGATACAGCCCGGACTCCATCCATGCGTCGCGTAACGCGACCGGGTCTTCGATGGAGCCCTTGACCCGATGGAAGAAGCTCTCTTTAGGGCGCGAGTATTCGCTGCCCCGTCCGGAGAGCATATATTTCGACCTCTGCGCGCCCGTCTGGTCGGCAAACCCGAGAATGACGGGATTCTTGAACAACTTTTTCAGGAGCGGCAGGTTCGCTCTGGCCTGATTGTCTTTGAACAGCGAGCATCCTGTCCAAACCATGAGCTTGCAGTTCAGGTTCAACCGGAACTCGGCAACATTGTTGTACAAGATCTTCTCGTTCTGCCAGTCTTGTCCCGCCCCTGCCAGCCTCGACAAAATAATGTGATTGCTTTCAAAGGATATGCCGAGCGTCCCGAAATTGTTAGAGAAGGTATTCCTGTCGGAATGTCCTGACATGAACAACCAGTCTGGCGATTGCGAGAAAAATACCTTCATTTGTTGCATGGTCGGCAACGGCGTCTTGATCGATGACAACACATCGATGCCCAGGTCTTTGCATCCCTGTTGCCATGCATTGGCATCCAAGACGCTGCCGAGCTCAAGGATCGAGGTTTTCATGGCGGCATTCTCCGCGGCATTCTCCCCAATCAACCCCTGGGGTCGCCCCAACCATGGGCCAGCCGACACACGTAGAGTGTGAGATTATCCACATTCGTAGCCGTTCTCACCCGATATTCCTGTGCGCACAAACGGCCTAGGCTTGAGTG
>CAMYMY010000348.1 GCA_947259625.1 uncultured Kiloniellales bacterium
CAACTCGGCGAAGCGCGCGGCGGACCAGATCTTGGCCGGCCAGTTGGCCGTGGGCGCCAGGGCAAGGACCGGTCGGCCGGCCGGCAGCAGGCGGGCCGCCGCGTCCTCGTGGCGCGGCGCGGTCCAGAGGCGCGGCGCCGGCGGCGGCTTCAGCCCGAGAGTCCGCCCGAGCAACGCGACCCGGTGGCTCGTCGCATCGGACTTGGGTGGTAGACGCCGCTCCGCGGCCCACAGGAACCAGGCGAGCGCCGAGCGCCGCAGATCGACGACTAGGTCCCAGCGCCGGCCTACGCAAGCGCGCCAGAGCCGCAGCCAGTGCAGATCGGCCGGTTGTTTGCGGACCACGATCACACGCCGCAGCCCGGGAACCTCCGAGAACAGCGGCGCGGCCGGCGCCCCGCAGGCGATCGTGATCTTCGCGCCGGGGTGCCGCTCGACCAGCCAGGCCAACAGGCCGCTGGAGAGCACGGCGTCGCCGATCCGGGTCGCGGTGATGAAGAGGATGTTCAAGAGGACCGGGTCTCGCTTGGCGGCTGGGACGGGCGGCGGCGAAGGCGCTGCGTGCAGTTTGCGTCAATAGGGCGCGTAGGACTTCTCCTCGCGTATGGCCGAGCCCAGCAGGTCGTCGATCCGGCGCTTGATCGCGGCGCGGCGGTCGTTGGTCCGGTACACCTCGCGGGCCAGGGCGACGAAGCCGGCGGCGAAATCGCCGCGCGCCTCGCAGGCACGGATCCGGTCCTCGATGTCCCAAAGCGCCTCGTTGGCCGTCTTGAGCTCCCGGGTCAGGCCGGCGAGGGCCTCGGAGTCGGGCAGCGTCCGGTCGCGGGCGGCCGCGAGGATCGCCAGCTCGTGCTCGACGTTGGCCAGCTTCGCCGGATCGCCGATCCGCGCGCACTTGATCTCGAGTATGGTGATCTTGTCGACCAGCTCGCCCGGCGCGATCTCCACAGTGACCGTCAGGGGGGCGCCGCCTCGCGTTTCGCTTGCCATGGGCCTCACTTTCCTGGCCGCTTCCTTTACGCCAATTTCGCCCTCCGGGCCAGGGCGAGCACCGGGACCTGCGGGAATTCGTCTACTCGCTTCCCGGCGGATCGGTTACAAGTTCCGTCCATGAGCCGAGCAAGCGATGCTTCCGCGCGCCGCCTCGCCCCGCGAGGGCACCCTTGCGCGTGATGCAGGTCATGGCCGGCGCGCGGGTCGGCGGCGCCGAGGCCTTCTTCGAGCGGCTGGTGCCGGCGCTCGCGCGCGCCGGGCTGGAGCAACGCGCCGTGATCCGCGGCCACGCGGACCGCGCGGAGCGGCTCGAGGCCGCCGGCGTGCCCGTGGTCCAGGCGCCGTTTCGCCGCTATCTCGATTTCGCGACCCGCCGGGCTCTCGCCCGCGAGATCGCCGATTTCCGGCCCGATCTGGTGCTGAGCTGGATGAGCCGGGCCGCCGCCCTCGTTCCCAAGGGGCCGGTCCCGCATGTGGCGCGCCTGGGCGGCTACTACGACCTCAAGGCCTACCGCGGCTGCGACCATCTGATCGGAAATACGCGGCATATAGTCGATTATCTGGTCGCCCGGGGCTGGCGCTCCGCGCGGGCGCATTACCTGCCGAACTTCGTAGAGGCCGCGCGCCGGCCGGCGCAGCCGCGCGCCGTGCTGGATACGCCAGAGGAGGCGCCGCTGCTGCTGGCGCTGGGCCGCCTGCATGTCAACAAGGCCTTCGACGTGTTGATCCACGCGCTGGCCCTGGTTCCCGAGGCCCGGCTCTGGCTCGCAGGCGAGGGACCGGAGGAACGGCACCTTCGCGCGCTCGCAGAGGAACTGAACCTGGCCGAACGCGTGCGCTTCCTCGGCTGGCGCTCGGACGTGCCGGCGCTGCTCGCCGCCTGCGACATTCTCGTCTGCCCCTCGCGCCACGAGCCGCTGGGCAACGTGGTGCTGGAGGGCTGGGCCCACGAGCGGCCGGTCGTGGCCGCCGCGGCCCAGGGCCCGGCGGCGCTGATCACAGGGGAGGAGACCGGACTTCTGGTGCCGAGGGACGAGCCGCAGGCACTTGCCGCCGCGCTCACGCGGCTGATCGGCGATCCGGGCCTCCGCGAGCGGCTTGCGGCCCAGGGCCAGGCAGCCTATCAAGCCGAATTCACCGAAGAGACGGTCGTCGGGCGCTATCTCGAGCTGTTCGAGGCGCTGAGCAAGTCCGAAAGGAAATGAGAGCGTGGCCGAAAACTACGAGCTGATCGTCAAGGGCGGCAGGGTGGCGACGCCGGGCGGGGTCGTCGAGGCCGATGTTGGTGTCAAGGACGGCCGCATCGCCGTTCTGGGCGACCTGGATCCGGGCCGGGGCGAGGCAGTCGTCGACGCCGCGGGGCTCCATGTCCTGCCCGGCGTGATCGACACCCAGGTTCATTTCCGCGAGCCGGGCCTGGAGCACAAGGAGGACCTCGCGAGCGGCACCGCGGCGGCGGCGCTGGGCGGAGTGACCGCGGTCTTCGAGATGCCCAACACCAAGCCGAGCACCTTGGACGCCGCCGACCTCGACGACAAGCTGGAACGGGCGCGCGGCCGGGCCTGGACCGACCATGCCTTCTTCATCGGCGCCGCCGCCGAGAACGCGGAAAGCCTGGGCGAGGTCGAGCGTCTGCCCGGCTGCGCCGGCGTCAAGGTCTTCATGGGCTCGTCGACCGGCAGCCTGCTGGTCGAGGACGACGAGACGCTGCTCGAGGTGCTCCGGAACGGCCGGCGGCGCGTTGCGATCCATGCCGAGGACGAAGCGCGCCTGCGCGAGCGCCTGGCCCTGGTGCGCGGCGGCGCGGCGGTCGACCAGCACCCGGTGTGGCGCGACGAGGAGACCGCGCTGCGGGCGACCCGGCGGATCCTCGCCCTGGCCCGCCGCGCCGGGCGGCGAATCCACGTGCTGCACGTTACCACGGCCGAGGAGCTGCCGCTGCTGGCCGCGCACAAGGACGTCGCGACCGTGGAGGTCACGCCCCAGCACCTGACGCTGGCGGCGCCCGACTGCTACGAGCGCCTGGGCACGCTGGCCCAGATGAACCCGCCGATCCGCGCGGCGCACCATCGCGAGGCCTTGTGGCAGGCCCTGGGCCAGGGCATCGTCGACGTGATCGGCTCGGACCACGCGCCGCACAGCCGCGAGGAGAAGGCCGGCGACTACCCGGCGACGCCTTCGGGCATGCCCGGCGTGCAGACCCTGCTGCCGCTGCTGCTCGACCACATGAACGCCGGACGGCTCAGCCTCGAACGCCTGGTCGACCTGACCAGTGCCGGGCCGCAGCGGGTCTACGGCGTCGCCGGCAAGGGACGCATCGCCGCCGGCTACGACGCGGACCTGACCCTGGTCGACCTGAAGGCCCGGCGCGAGATCACCGGCGCATGGCTCGCCTCCAAGTGCGGCTGGTCGCCCTTCGAAGGCGTGACGGTCGCCGGCTGGCCGGCGGCCACCGTGGTGCGCGGCCGGGTCGTCATGCGCGACGACGAGCTGCAGGGTGTGCCTGCGGGGCAGCCGATCCGTTTCCTGGAGACCCTGGCTCCGGCCGAGTAGAGCCCCGGCGGGGTGCAGAAATGGAAAGACGGCGGTCCTTCCGGCTACCTTAATCTCATCACCGGAAGAACGAGCCGTCTTGCCGTCCCGCCACCCCGGAGACGCCGATTTGGCAGCATCCCACTTTATCAGATTGGGGCGGACAGGCTCGAGAACGATCTTGCCCGAGGATGGTTAACAGATGATTGAGATTATGTGAAAGTTCCGAGACGCGGGGGTCGCGCCACGGGCGGCCCGCTCTGCGGCCCGGCTGAACGCGGGAAAAGAAAAAGGCCGGCCAACAGGCCGGCGCTTTTCCTTCGTGGTCACCCCCTTGGCTGGTGCCTCTCGGTGAGGCAGCACTCGGTCCCCTGGCTTAACGCCGGTCAGTCTGGCCGGAGGTGGTTAATTTCCGGTAAACCGGGGTCGTTGCGCGTTCGCCGGGCGACCGCTCGACCGGGCGCGCCGCTCGCGTCTCGCTCTCTCCGACCGCTGCCACAGTGCGCGCTGGCGCAGCGTCCTGGCCAGGGCCACCGCGGCCGGCACCGTTACGAGCACGACGAGCAAGAGGACGATCGCGGTGTTCAGGATTTGAGAGATCATCGCTCGAAACTCCCTGCCTCCTCCGGAGCCGGGGGGCCGCCTGTAGGACCGGAGACGTTGGCGG
>CAMYMY010000349.1 GCA_947259625.1 uncultured Kiloniellales bacterium
ATCGGCTCCAGGCCCAGGTTGCGCTGGATCTCGCGGGCCGCGGCGACGGCCTCCGGGCCGAAGACCGGCGGGCCGGCCAGCTCGAGGTTGCGGTAGGTCAGCTCGGCCATGACGTGGTTGGCCAGGCCCGGGCGCGACTTGGAGACCCAGTGCCGCCGCCACGTGCAGTGCGCGGCCTGGGCCGCGGCGGCGGCGTTGCGGTCGAGCACCCGGACGACGTCCTCCGCCATCTCCGCGGTCGGCGTCCGAACGAAGTACTGGATCTGGGCGACTTGGGCCGGCAGGTTGTCGGCCGTCGCCTGGCCGGCCAGCAGGATCGCCTCGTTGACCGACCAGCCGCCGGAGAACGGCAGCATCGACTCCTTGGTCAGCTTGTTCGTCGTGTACATGGTGACCAGGGCATCGTTGGCGCCGGGCGCGCGCGCGGAAGTATGCGCCTGGAGGATCGGCGCGTCGCCGGGCGCGGCCAGCCAGGTCTCGGGTTGCTCGCAGCGGAACTCGTAGATCACGCCGTATCCGGCGCCGCAGTGGGTGTCCCAGCGCGTCGTGTTGGAGAGCGGCAGCATGAAGCAGGGGTGGAAGCTGATCAGGCCGTCGATGCCGTCGTAGTAGCCCCGCGCCGCGTGGATCGGCTTGGAGCCGCGCACCTTCTCGGCCGGTTCGCCGAAGAACTTGAGGGTGCCGGCGAGGCCGTGCTCTTCCATGGCGGCCTTGGCGGCTAGGATGCCGCCCAGCGCCCCGATGCCGAGCGCCGAGTGCGGGTCGGTGTGGCCGCCGGCATAGGGGCTGAGGCCCTCGCGCGGCGCCTCGTGGGTCGCCGCGGCCTGGCAGTTGCCAGGGACGCCGTCGTATTCCGCGTAGCCGGCGACCACCGGCCCCGCGCCCTTGCGCCAGGTCGCCGCGAAGGCGGTCGGCATGCCGCCGCTGGCCGCCTCGACCTCGAAGCCCTCGGCGCGCAGGCGCGCGACGTACCAGGCGGCGGACCTGTATTCGCGCCAGGCGGTCTCGCCGTAGTGCCAGATCGTCTGGTTCCAGTCCGACAGCCGCGCGAAATTCGCCTCGATCCAGGCGATGGCGCTCTGTTTCGCCGGCGTCATCTCCCGTTTCATCGACTTCCTTCCCCTGGCTGCCTGAAAGCTTTCAGCTCATATACGCGCCATCTTCCCGCCAGGACGAACACAAGGCTACCGGCCGTGACTCTCGGTACCGATCAGTCCCTCACGCTCGAGCACATACCACTCCGCCGGATTGCGCCCGAAGGCAAAGCCGACGTGTTCCAGAAAGGCGGGTCGGTCGCACAGCCGCGCGTACCATTCGGCCATCCTCGGCAGATCCGGCCGTTCGATGTCCAGGTTGAGGTACCGGTGCGCCATCGGCCCGTAGGGGATGTCCGCCATGGTCAACGCATCCCCGGCCAAATAGGGATGCCGGGCAAGCTGCGCCTCCAGTATCGTCAGCTTGTCGCCCAGGGACTCCGTCAGGCGCGCGATGGCACCTTTGTCGCGACGCGCCGGTTCGGTGCGGACGATCGACCAGAAGAGATCGATGTAAAGCGGATAGGCGGTGGACTTGAACCACTCCATCCACTGGTCGGCGACCGCGCACTGCTGTTCGGAATCCGGCCACAGGGTGCCGTCGCCGTAGCGCCTGGACAGGTAGCGCACGATCGCGTTCGATTCCCAGAGGACGAAGCCGTCGTCACGGATCGTGGGGATGCGGCCGTTCGGGTTCAGCGCCAGATACTCGGGCGTACCGACACCGCCGAACGAGCCGCCCACGTCATGGCGTCGGTGCGCGAGGTTCAGTTCCCCGACCACCCACATCACCGGCACCACGTTGCTCGCGTTCCGCCGACCCCAGATCTCAAGCATCGCGAATACCCTCCTGACTGTTTCTCGTCGATTCTTTCAGGCGCGGTTTCCTGTCAAATGGGCCTCCAGCGCCGCGAGCCCTTCATCGAGACCGCTGCGCCCGAAGCCGATGCGAAAACGATCCCGCGGCGTCTCGGTCAAGTCCGACGCGAAGATGCTGCCGGGAAGCAGCAGCACGCTGCTTTCGTCCACGAGGCGCCTGGTGAAGTCCTCGACCCCGCCCGGTCCCTTGTAGCGCGGAAAGGCCGTGCAAGACCCATCCGAGGCCTTCCAGTCGAAGAGATCCGGATGGCGGGCGAAGAAGGCGTCCAGCTTGATCAGGTTCTCGTCGATGATCGCGCAGTTGCGCGCCAGAAGCTTGTCGCGATTGCGCAGCGCGATCTTGGCCAGCCTTTCGCTGGGGCCGGAGTTGCAGATCGACAGGTAATGCTTCATGCGCTCCAATCTCGAGAGCAGGTCCCGGTCCGCGCAGGCGATCCAGCCGATCCGAAGACCGGGCAGGCCATAGGCCTTCGACATGACGTTCAGCGAAAGCCCGCGCTCGTAGACGTCCGCGACATGGGGGAGATGCTTCGTGCCCGTTCGACCGAGACTATTGAAGATCTCGTCGCTCAGAATGTAGATCCCGTGTCGCCGGCACAGTTCGATCAAGGCGTCGTAACGGTCCCGAGCGAGGATCGCGCCCGTGGGGTTGTGGGGGAAGTTGATCGTCAGGAGCCTGGTGTTGGGCCGGATCGCTTCGCCGACCCGGTCGATATCGAGCGACCAGCTGTCGTCGGGGTCCAGCGGCACGCCGGTCGCCGCACAGGTCGCCAGGGGCAGGGTCTCGTGAGACTGATAGTTCGGCGTGACGACGATCGCGTGGCTGTCCTTGTCGAGCAGCACGGCGTTGGCCGCGAAAATCCCCTCGCTGGCGCCCGCGAAGCACAGGATATCCGCGACGCTGCGGCGCTCGAAGGTCTCCGCGATGACCTCGCGCAGGTCGGGGGCGCCGAAGGTCTCGGTATAACCGAGCCACAGACCTTCGAAGTCCTCGCGCTCCTCCGGCGTCGCCATGGCGAGCAGGTCGCGCAGGCGGATGCTTTCCGCGTCCGAAGCGGTCAGGTGGTAGCGGACCTTGAACTCCCACCGCGAAAAGTGGGTTTCCAGCTTGAAGTCAGGCAGTGCCGTCATGCCGCGTTCCCCTGGGTCCCATCCGTGCCTTCACCCAATGCATTCCCCGATCCGCTTCGCGTCTCACTGCTTCTGGCCGAACTCGGCGATGATCCTGGCCGTCTCCGGGTGCAGGAAGCCCTGCACCGTCGCCTCGGTCTCGAGCGCCATGGCGCCCTCGGCGTCGAGCATGCAGGCGCGATTGAGTACCCGCTTGAGCGCCGTCACCGCGTGCTCGGGCAGCTTGGCGATGCGGCGCGCCGCCGCCTCGGCCTCGGCCGTCAGGTCGCCCTCGGGCACGACCTTCCAGGCGAGGCCCAGATCGAGCGCCGTCCAGGCGTCGAAGCGCTCGCCGAACAGGATCATCTCGCGCGCCTTCTGCAGGCCGACCAGCCGGGGCAGCAGCGTGGTCACGGCGCCGGTGACGAAGACGCCCAGCGAGATCTCCGGGAAGAAGCAGCGCGTGTCCTCGGCGAGGATCGCCAGGTCGCAGTTGATCATCCACTCCAGGCCGCCGCCCACGGCCCAGCCGTGCACCGCGCCGATCACCATCTTGTCGCCCAGCACGATCTCGCGGGTGATGTCCTGGATCGACTCGATGTAGGCGCGGGTCTCGGCCTCGGTGCCGGCTTGGCGGTCGAACTCCTTCAGGTCGTCGCCGGCGCAGAACGCCCGGCCCCGGCCGTGCAGGATCATGACCCGGGTCGCCGGATCGTCGTTGCCCTCGGCCAGCGCCAGCCGCAGCGCGGCCAGCAGCTCGGGGTTGATGGCGTTGAGCCGCTCGGGCCGGTTCAGGGCGATCGTGCGGATGCCGCCCTCGGCCCTGCTGGTGATCACTGTGTCGGTCATGGGATCTCCTTGTGGACGACGCGCCGGGTCTTGCCGGCGCTGCGCGGCAGGGACCGGGGCGGCAGAAGCGTGACCTGGGCGGTGACGCGGATATGCTCGCGGATCGCCGCGGCCAGGCGCTCGGCCAGCGCCGCCGGGTCCGCCACGTCTTCCGCCAGCTCGGCCTCGAGCGGCAGGCGGTCGTAGGGCCCGGGGCCGGCGAGCACGATGCGGTACTCGCCCGACAGCTCGGCGAAGCCGTTGACCACGGCCGCCACGGCGGTCGGAAAGACGTTGAGGCCGCGCACCGTGACCATGTCGTCGCTGCGCCCGA
>CAMYMY010000350.1 GCA_947259625.1 uncultured Kiloniellales bacterium
ACCAGGTCATGTGGCACGTGGTCCTCAAGGCGGCGCTGCCGGAGATTCTGACCGGCATGCGCATCTCCATCGCCTTCGGCTGGACCACCCTGGTTGCGGCCGAGATGGTCGCCGCCAAGGCGGGGATCGGCGTCATGGTGCTGAACGCGGCGCGCTTCCTGGCGACCGACATCGTCTTCCTGGGCATCGTCGTGATCGGCCTGATCGCCTTCTTCTTCGACGTGCTGATGCGCCGGATGGAGCGCCTGCTGGTGCCCTGGAAGGGCAAGGCCTAGCCCAGCGGTAAGATATCCGGGCTGGTGCCGATTCCAAGCAACGCGAAAACGCCCTAGCGCAGACTGCGGGCGAAGGCCCGGATGTCGTCGATCAAAAGGTCGGGCACCTCCAGGGCCGCGAAGTGGCCGCCGCGGGGCATCTCTGTCCAGCGCCGGACGTTGTACATGCGCTCGACGTAGGGGCGCGGCGGCCAGGCCAGAAGCTCCGCCGGGAACAGGGCGCAGGCCGTCGGCACCTCGACCCGCCTGCCCTCGGGCGACAGCACGCGACCCCCTTCCTCGCGCCGCCCATAGTAGATCCAAGACGCCGTGTTGAAGGTCCGGGTGACGATGTAGACCATGATGTTGGTGAGCAGCAGGTCCTTGCTGTGGGCGCTCTCGACGTCGTCGCCCTCGGTGTCGGACCACGCGTTGAACTTCTCGACGATCCAGGCGGCGACGCCGACGGGGCTGTCCATCATGGCGTAGCTCAAGGTCTGCGGCCTGGTCGCCTGCTGGGTCCGGTAGCCGTTCTCCATCACCTGCTCGCGCTCGAAGCGTTTCGCCCAGGCCTCCTCCTCCGGGCTCTGCGGGCCGTCCGGGTGGTGCATCGTCATTATGTTGATGTGGATCGCCTTGCAGGCCGGCGCGTGTTCGAAGCCGAGCCAGCTCGAGATTGCGCCCCCCCAGTCGCCGCCCTGGGCGAGATAGCCGTCGTAGCCCAACACGTCGGTCATCAGCGCGGCGAAGACACCGGCGATCCTGCGGGGACCATAGGGGCGCAGCGGGCGGCCGGAGAACCCGAAGCCCGGCAAGGATGGCGCGACGACGTCGAAGGCGTCCTCGGCCTTGCCGCCGAAGCGTTCCGGGTGCGCCAGGGGCTCGATGAGCTCCAGGAACTCGACGATCGACCCCGGCCAGCCATGGCTGATGAGCAACGGCAAGGGCGCCGGCCCGCTTCCCTTCTCGTGGATGAAATGGATGTCGATCCCATCGACCGGGGCCGTGAAGTGGGAGAAGCGGTTGACGGCGGCTTCCTGCTTGCGCCAGTCGAACGCCTCCACCCAATAGGCACAGAGCTCCTTCATGTAATCGAGGTTTGTACCGTATTCCCAGCCACCATCCTCGGGCATCTCGTGCCAGGGATAGTCGGCGACGCGCGCGCGGATGCGGTCGAGGGTTTCGTCGGGAACATCGATATGGAAGGACTGGATGGATGTCATGTCGTGATGCCAGTACGGCCTGTGAATCCAATATCTGTCGGCGGCGATTATGCCCGATCACCCGCTCGTATACGATTCCAGCGGCCGTAGGATGGAACGACGGGGTCGCCTTGCCGTTGGTCCTGCTTTTCGCCTTCTTCGTCGACGTTCTGATGCGCCGGGTGGAGTGCGTTCTGGTGCCCTGGAAGGGCAAGGCCTAGGGGGCGGTCCCAGAGCGCCTTCCGTGGCGGTGAGTTTGAGTCGGCAAGCTGATGTCTTAGCCCGTTTCGTCGGCTCTACCCCTGACTCCGGACGGAAATCGAGAGAGGCCCTGACGGTCAAACCTGACCGTTTCGGACATCATCAAAGTCGGATGAAGGGATTCGAGCCAAGGCTAATAGAAGCGGGCTGGTGGATAGCCCCAAATCAATGCTAGGAACCTTTCATGACCCAGCTCAAACTCGGAATCCCCAAGGGAAGTCTCGAATCCGCCACGATAGACCTATTCGCCCAAGCGGGATGGACCATTCGATCCCGCTCGCGCAACTATTTCCCGTCTATCGACGACGATGAAATCACCTGCTCTTTGGTGCGCTCCCAAGAGATGGGACCCTATGTGGCCCGTGGAACCATGGACGTGGGACTCTGCGGCATCGATTGGATCAAGGAGACCGAGGCCGATGTCGAAGTGGTCTGCGACCTCGTCTACTCCAAGGCGTCCGACCAACCCTGCCGCTGGGTGCTGGTGGTGGACCGGAACAGTCCAATCCAGAAGGTCGAGGACCTGGAGGGCAAGGTCATTTCAACCGAACTGGTGGGATACACCAGGCGCTACCTGGAAGAGCGCGGCATCGATGCCAAGGTCGAGTTCTCCTGGGGCGCCACCGAAGCCAAGGTGGTCGAAGGTCTTGCCGATGCCGCTGTCGAAATTACCGAGACCGGAACCACCATCAAAGCCCACGGATTACGCATCGTTTGCGACGTGCTGCACACGCATACGGTCTTGGTCGCCAACAGGGGCGCCCTGGCCGACCCTTGGAAGAAGGCCAAGATCGACCAGATCGCATTGATGCTGAAAAGCGCTTTGGCAGCTCGTCATCGGGTGCTGTTGAAGATGAATGCGCCGAGTGAGGCCTTGGACGAAATTTCCAAGCTGTTGCCAAGTCTGCATGCCCCGACGGTCAACCAACTCACCGATCCGGCCTGGGTTGCCATCGAGTCGGTCGTCGAGCGCCGTGAAGTCCGCGACCTCATCCCCAAGCTGCGCGCCACCGGTGCCGAGGGTATCCTGGAGCTGGACCTGAAGAACGTCTGTTAGGTTTCGGGCTCTTAACGGCGAACCGCATTGTGGTCGCGCCGAGACCCGCGGCGAGCTCACCTTCGGGCCCAAAGGCCAGCGTCCGTCTCTTGCGTCAGCTGGACCCCTGGCAGGTCAACCGGCTCACCGCTTCTTACCGAAACGGGTGAGCGCCTTATTGTTCAGCCGAATTGGTGGGTACGGGCGGAACGCTATCGGTGGGTAGTTACCCTCGTGTTTGCCTTACCGCCCTTCATATATTCGATAATCCACATCATTGAATGGTGGCGCAACTTTGGGATAAGTTAGCCAGAAATATCTATAGCAAACAGCGTGACAAATTCCTGGACGAGCTACTGTTCCGATAGGCAATCCCAATCGTGGCAACGCGACGTCCATTCATGGCTACGAAGAGCCTATCTGAGATGCCGCCGGCCGCGACAGCAATACCCCCGATAGCTGAAGCACGAGCCTGGAGGTCAGCTTTCGACGGGTTCCTTCTGCTCGACCTCTCGCAGCTGACCCGTCCCGGGGCGAGTAGGCAAGGCCGGAGTTGACCCAGCTCGGAAGTCGCGGTTCATCTTCGATGGCACTTCTTCCAGCAAATACGACTGTTGCAAATGCGACAATATTTCCCATCTATAATAATACATCTTTTCATAATTTGGCGGGGTGGTTTGGGGTGAGGAGGCTCGCCCTGCTAAATCTACATGGCCGCCTTCCGCGAACTTTAGCGCATCACGTCAAGACGTCACGGATTTTGGAGGGTAGGTACTATGAACACGAGATTTTCAAAAGCGGCCGAGGCCCTCTTCAGGAAACAGGACGAGCAAGCAGCCCTGTCCGAATACGACCAACAGCGGATTGCCGAACAGGAGAAATCCGCGCGACTGCGGGCATTGCGCCTTGCCAAGGAAGCGGCCGACCGCAAGGCCGCGGCACAAGCCGCCGCTACGAAAGCCGCCGCCAAGAAGCCGGTCGCCAAGCGTCGCAAGACAGTCGCAGCGATGGACGCCGTCAGCGCCTAACGTTTTTTTTCGGCGCGCTCCGCGTCGAGCTGGCGGCCTGATCAGCCGCGCATCGGCCGTGATGCGCCAAAGCACGAGTTGGTGCCGTGTGTGAGCCAGCGAGCGCGTCTGGCCGCAGGGTCTCCTGTTGGCTATACCCGGCTGTCGCGAGGCACCTCCGGCGACGGTGAGTTTGGGGCGGTAAGCGGAAGTCCTGGTCCGTTTCGTCGGCTCTACCCCTGACTCCAGACCTGGTTAGGGCGCGTCGCTGACGCCCGGAGATGGCTGCTTTTCACCGTCCCGACCGCCGCACCTGTTGGTCCGGTGAGTGGACAAGAGCTGACGTTTCGATGGTATGCTGAGTGTGCGCGACGACAC
>CAMYMY010000351.1 GCA_947259625.1 uncultured Kiloniellales bacterium
CCTTGCGGCCCGGTCTCGTGGCCTCCCTAGATGGGAGCGAAGCTACGAGGCCAGGGTTAATGTTTCCTTAATCCCGGCCCGCGCAGACAATGTGCTCCCAGCGCGCGGCTTCGGCAGACTAGGATGGTCCTCGTCGCCGAACCCGTCTGGGAAACGGCGGCGGAAATTCGACACCCTCGCCCCTGGAGCCGAAGCCATGCCATTGGACAACAGCCCGGTCATCGAGACGCTCGGCCGCTTCACCCTGGAGCTCCGGTTCGAGGACGTTCCCGGGCCCGTGATCGCCCAAACCCAGAGCCTGCTGCTCGATCTCGTCGGGGTCGCCGCGGCCGGGGCGGCGGCGGAGGGCGGGCGCATCGCCCGCGATATGGCCGCGGCCTTCTTCCTCGCCGACACGCCGGAGCGCTCGGCCCGGATCCTGTTCGACGGCAGGCCCGCGAGCGCCGTCGGCGCGGCCTATGCCGGCGCCACCCAGATCGACAACTTCGACGGCCACGACGGCTATGCCCCCTGCAAGGGGCATATCGGCGTCGCGGTCCTGCCGGCGCTGCTGGCCTTCGCCGAGACCGGCGCGCCCGTCTCGGGCCGGGAGGCGCTGGTCTGCCTGGTCCTGGGCTACGAGATCGCCTCGCGCGCCGGCCTGGCGCTGCACGCGAGCGTTTCGGACTATCACACCTCGGGGGCCTGGAACGCACTGGCGGTCGCCGCCATCGGCAGCCGGCTGCGCGGCCTGGACGCCGCGCGCTTGCGCCAAGCCGTCGGGATCGCCGAGTACCACGGCCCGCGCAGCCAGATGATGCGCGAGGTCGACAACCCGACCATGCTGCACGACGGCTCGGGCTGGGGCGCGCTCGCCGGTGTGACGGCGGTTTTTCTCGCCGAGCGCGGCTTCACCGGCGCCCCGGCCGTCACCGTCGAAGGGGAGGCCGTCGCCCAGATCTGGAGTGACCTGGGAACCGCCTGGCTCACCGCGGAGCAGTACATCAAGCCCTATCCGGTTTGCCGCTGGGCGCACGCCCCAATCGACGCGGCGCTCATGCTGCGCCGGGACCACGGGCTGTCCGGCGACGACGTGGCGAGCGTGGAAATCGCGACATTCCATGAATCCGCCCGCCTCGCCGCCGGCATGCCCGACAGCACCGCCATGGCCCAATACAGCCTGGCCTTCCCGGTGGCGGCCGCCCTGGCGCGCGGCCGCGTCGGACCCGACGAGGTGCTGGGCAGCGGGCTCGCCGACCCGGCGATCGCCCGGCTGGTCGCCAACACCACGGTCCGCGAGGAGCCGAGCTACGACGCGCGCTTCCCCGAAGGGCGCTGGGGCGACGTGACGCTGGTGCTGAAGGACGGCCGGCGGCTCGCCACCCCCGGGATCAACGCCCGCGGCGGGCCGGACGCGCCGCTCGCCCCCGGCGAGGTGACGGCCAAGTTCCGGGACTTCGCCGAGCCGGTGCTCGGCCGGACACGGGCGGGCGAGATCGAGGACGCCGTCGCCGCGCTGCACGATCCGGAGAGCAGGCTCGCGCCGCTGCAGGATCTGGTGCTGACGGACGCTACTCGACGAATACGAGACTGAGATTGCCCTGGCCGGGCGGATCGGTCGTCGCGGTTTCGAATGTGGTGATTCCGCCCGGCGGCAGCTCCGAGGAGTCGGCCGCGAAGGTCCAGTTGGCGAGCTCGGCGCCGCCGGCATCGATCAGGCTGGCCCGCAGCCGGGGCACCGGCCGAACTCGATCGGATACGTTGGCGACGACCCCTCGGACGATCAGCTTGCTCTCACCGTCCACCGACCGGCGGATCGAGGTGACGTCGCGCAGGTCGAGGCCGTCGCCGATCATCTCCTGCAGCCCCAGCCGCTCGTAGTAGGCCGCGGTTCCGGGCGCCAGCGCCACGATCTTGTCCCGGGCCACCACCAGGCCGCCGACCAGCGCCGCCAGGAACAAAGTGAGCAGGACCCAGCCCAGCACCCGGGACGGCGGCTTTCTTTCGGAGGTCGCTACGGGCTGGCGCTGTCGGCGCCGGCGCTGTTCGTCCAGTTTGTCGAGAGTGTCGGCACGCGCCGGCCGGCTATCGCTCCCGGGCGCCGCCGCGGCGCCCGGCCGGTTTTCCTCGGCCGGCCCGGGGCCGGACGGCGTCTGGTGCCAATTGTGCCCGCAGTTGCCGCAGCGCACGCTGCGACCGGCATCGCCGAGCAGCGCCGCGTCCACCTTGAATTTGGCGCCGCAGGAGGGGCAGTTGAGAATCATGCGGAACGGACGTGCCAGGGACCCATGCCGATATTCTTATATGGACGCCAAGTAGGCAACGCAAGGCGAGAGCCCAACGCTTTACGGCGCTGGCGCCGCTGTGTCATTCTCGCCGCCGCCGGAGGAACAAGGACAATACCGCCGTGGTTCGATTCGAGGACGTCGCGACAAATTACGGCACCGGTCCCGACATTCTGCACGCGGTGTCGCTGCACTTGAGTCCGGGATCGTTTCACTTCGTCGCCGGGCCGAGCGGCTCCGGCAAGTCCTCGCTGCTCAGGCTGATGTACCTCGCCAACCGCCCCTCGAACGGGCGCATGACCCTGTTCGGCCGCGACGTGGAAGGCCTGACCCGCGACGAACGGGCGATGCTGCGCCGGCGCATTGGCGTCGTGTTCCAGGATTTCCGCCTGCTGAAGCATCTCAGCGTCGCCGAGAACGTGGCCTTGCCGCTCCGGATCGCCGGTCGCCGCGAGGACAAGGTCCGCGAGCACGTAACCGAGTTGCTGGCCTGGGTCGGCCTGGGCGACCATTTCGACGACCTGCCGGCCACTCTGTCGGGCGGCCAGCAGCAGCGGGTAGCCATCGCACGCGCGGTGATCGGCCAACCGAGCCTGCTGTTGGCCGACGAGCCGACGGGAAATGTCGACGACCGAATCGCGGTGCGCCTGCTCTATTTGTTCGAGGAGCTGAACAAGCTGGGCACCACGGTGGTGATCGCAACCCATAATCAGGCGCTCGTTTCGCGCTTTTCCCATACGGTTCTGACCCTCGGCGGGGGAACGGTGCGGGTGGAGCCGGCGCCGGACAGCAAGGCGCGCGACGCCGCCGAGGGGAGCATGGCCTGAATGCGCCGCAGACCCGCGGACGTGCCGCTCGCCAAGGACGTTTCGGACCGCTTCCTGCCTTGGCTGGTCGCCTTCATGGTGTACTTCGTCGCCCTGGCGGCCATCAGCGCGACGACGATGCACAAGCTGGTCGAGCGTTGGGACAAGGGCCTGTCCGGTCAGCTGACCGTAGAGGTTCCGCCGCCGGATCCCGGGGTGTCCGAGACCGAACGGCGGGGCCGGATCGACCGTGTCGTCCAAATCCTGAGCCGGACCATTGGCGTCGAGAAGGTCGCCCTCTACGGCGACGAGGAAATCGCCGAGCTGCTCGAACCATGGCTGGGCAGCGGCTTGGCCGAGCAGGACTTGCCCCTGCCCGGAATGATCGCGGTCACCGTCGACACCGAGGCCCCGCCCGAATTGGCGGTGCTCGCCGAGCAGCTGGACAAGGCGGTGCCGGGAACCTTGCTGAACGACCACAAGCGCTGGCTCGGCAAGCTTCTCGACCTGGCGCGCTCCATTCAGATCTTCGCCGGGGCGATCGTTCTCCTGGTCGGCAGCATCGCGGTCATGGCGGTGGTTTTCGTGACGCGCACAGGCCTCTCGGTCCACCGGGAGGTCATTGAAATCCTTCATCTGATCGGTGCGCGCGACCCCTATATCGCCAGGCAATTCCAGCGCCACGCGCTCGGGCTGGGGCTGCGCGGCGGCGCGATCGGGTCGGCTCTCGCGCTGGCGACCATCCTGGCGACCGGCCAGGTGCTCGGGCCGGTCGAAAGCGCGCTGCCGCCCGTCCTATCGCTGTCGGTCGCGGAGTGGGGCCTCTTGGCCCTGCTGCCCTTCGCGACAGCAGTGGTGGCCATGGTAACGGCCCGATTGACCGTGCTCGGCACCCTGACCCGGATGCCATAAGGATCTGGAACGGAATTATCGATGCGTTTGGTCGCGGCGAAATCGGCCTGCTGTTAGGAGCGAGGAGGAAGGACATGCCGGGCATATTCGACGACGAGCGACGCGGCAGCGGGCCGATTGCGCCCGATCCCCGCGGGACGGGGCATTGCGCCCGATCCCCGCGGGACGGGGCTAATTCCCGCCAGGTCCGCGTCGCGGACGGCTCATGGGGACACCACCCCACCGCGCCGCCCGCTCCTAACCCTGGCGGGAATTCGCTCCCGCCAAACGTATCGATAATTCCGTTCCAGACCCTCGGTGCGAGATCGGACATGCTGATGCGCAGGCGACGACGCCGGATCACCTTGCACCTCCTGGTGCCGGCCGGGGTGGTGCTCTTCGTACTGTGGATTATCGGCCTCCTGTGGTTTGCCACCGTGTTGCCGCGCGAGGTCGGCCAGGCCAAACGTCAGACCGATGCCATCGTCGTGCTGACCGGCGGCAGCGCGCGCTTGTCGCAGGGCCTCGACCTGCTGGCCGAACAGCGTGCCCGGAAGCTTTTCATTTCCGGGGTTTATCGCGGCGTCGACATGGCGGAGTTGTTTCGCGTCAGGCAACAGTCACCGGACGAATTCGCCTGCTGCGTGATCCTCGGGCACGACGCCGACGACACGCGCGGCAACGCCATGGAGACCGCCGCCTGGATACGCGAGCAGGGGTTCGGCTCGCTGCGCCTGGTGACAGCCAATTACCACATGCCGCGCAGCCTGCTCGAATTTCGCCACGCCATGCCGGACATCGAGATCGTTCCGCACCCGGTCTTCCCCGAAAACTTCAAGCAGGACGAATGGTGGCTGTGGCCGGGCAGCGCAAGCCTCGTCGCCTCGGAGTACAGCAAGTATCTCATCGCGTTCCTCCGCACTACGGTCGCGGGACGGGCCGAATGACCGCGGTTCGATCGCTCCTGTTCAACGTCGTTTTTTTCGGCTGGACGGCAGTGGCGTCCTTCTTCGCCTTCCTGACATTTCTTCTGTCCCGCAGTTCGTACCTGGTCCATAGGGTCGCACGCATCTGGTCGGGCCTCGTATTCGCCTTTCTGCGGGGCCTTTGCGGTATCGACTACCGGATCCGGGGCCTGGAGAACTTGCCGGACGGTCCCTGCATTCTGGCGTCGAAACACCAGTCGGCGTGGGACACCATGATTTTCGCGCACCTGGTCGAGAACCCGTGCTTCGTCCTCAAGCGGGAGCTGTTGCAGGTTCCGCTCTTCGGCTGGGCCCTCAGGCAGGCCGGGATGGTCGCCGTCGACCGCGCCGGAGGCGCCTCGGCCCTGAAGCGGATGGTCGCCGACGCGCGCCGCCGCCTGGCCGAAGGCCGCGCGATCGTGATCTTTCCCGAAGGCACCCGCGTCGCGCCCGGCGCCAGCCAGCCCTATCTGCCGGGCGTCGCCGCGCTGTACACGGCGCTCGGCGTGCCGGTCGTACCGATCGGCCTGAATTCGGGCTTGTTCTGGAGCCGGCGCAGCTTTCTGAAGACGCCGGGCTGCATCCTGCTCGAGCTCCTGCCGCCGATCGAGCCGGGGTTGCGGCGGCGCGAGTTCATGAAACGTCTCGAGGAACAGGTGGAGGGGACGAGCAACCGTCTGGTTGCCGAGGCCGACGTCGAGCCGCCCGCCGTCGCGGAGTCGGGAGGACTCAAAACAAACCAGGAACGTTGACCCCCTTTCGGGGCTGTCCTATCCTACCGGGCGGACACCGGTTTTTCCTGTCTTTAAAGGGCGTTAGGCGGGAGC
>CAMYMY010000352.1 GCA_947259625.1 uncultured Kiloniellales bacterium
GTCAGTCGAGGTATTGCATGACACGGTCCATCACCGCGTTGCGGCTTTCTTCCGTGTCGATGCCCTCGAAGCCGAAGCCCAGGTAGACGGACTTCGAGGTGCGGATGGCCGGGCCCTCCGGGAAGCCGGCGCCCTCTATGCGGTTCCAGTTGTTGAAGGGCGGGTTGTCCGGGCCGGGCTGCGGCGTCCAGGCGCCATAGCCCGTCTCGAAATCCTCCGCCGCATGGCCGGAGAGCTCGACGTCGTCGACGAAGACGCCCAGGTTCTGAACGGACCAATCGCTTGCATAGCTGATGTAGAGTTCAACGGTTTGTCCGGCATAGGCCGAGAGATCCATATCGACCTGGCGCCAGCCGCCGCTGTTGCCGGTGATACCGTGCCATTCGCCCGTCGCGCCGGACGGATTGCAGTCCGCATCCATGTAGTTGGCCAGGAAGGGATGGATCTGATCGACCCACCCTTCGGGGCAGCTGTCACCGGTCGAGGGGGCGGTGGCCCCGTTCGCATCAGGCAGAGTCGTCCAGATGCCCGAGCCGGCCACGCTGACCTCGACGAAGCCGAAGTCCCAGTCGGTTTCGATATCGTACGAGGCCCAGAACCGCAGGCTCGGGCTGCCCGTCGGCAGGGCGAAGGTCCCGCCCAGCCTCTTGTAGGCGCTGTCGGCCATCTGGCTGTAGACGTAGTAGCTGCCCGAATGCGGGTCGAAGGGCCCGCCCGGCCGGTCGTAGCGGGCCGCCACCTCGCCTTCCAGATCGAGGAACCCGCTGGTCGCCAGGAAGGTATCGTTGAAGAACTGATTGCCGGCGCCGTCGCCCCCGGAGAGCGCGAACTGAAGGCCGTCGAAGACGGGATCGCCCGCGACGCCCTTCACGGCGAAGGGTAGCCCGGTATCCAGGTCCACGCCGCCCTCCTCGATGTGCGAGAAGGCCCCCAGGTAGTACTGGAAGAAGTCGTCGGAGGAATAAGCGGCGTATGCCGATAGCCAAGCCAGATCCTGGCCCGTGGCAAAGACCTTGCCGCCGCCGTAGTTGATCAGGCCGCGGACCTGCAGGGTCTCGTCCTCGTGCGTCGACAGGCCATTGGGGACCCTCGGTATGTAATCGTCGCCGGTATACCAGATCACGGTGTCGTAGTGCGACAGCACGTCCTGATAGGTGGGGATGCCCTGGGCGTCCACGTCCCAGACGTCGTAGAGATAGCCGCCGGCATCCAGCGCGTCGGTATAGTAGCCGAGGTAGTTGGGCCCGGACTGGTCCGCATAGGTGGGACTGGCCCCGGTATAGTCCTCGGCCGCCATCACCAGGATCGGATTGCCGCTGGCGCTGGCCACCGAGTAGCTGTGTGTCTCCGCGACCTCGCCATCGAGCAGGATGCTGTAGGTCACGCTGTCGCCCGCCGTCTGGCCCGAGACCGCGGCCACGTAACGGCTGTAGTAAACACCCGGGGCGGTGTTGTAGGTCTCGCCGAGGGCCTCGGCGAAGGGCGCCTCCACGCCATCGTACCGCAGCCGGAGGTCCAGGCCCTTGCGCGCCAGGACGATGATCTCCTGCTCGCTGCCGTAGGACGCGGCGACCGGGGTGTGGTACAGGTCCTCGGCCGGAATGCCCACGGGGGAAACCGGGTGCGCCGGATCCCGGGCGCTCTCGGCAAGCGAGAGGGCGAACTCGAGATTGTCCTCGAAGACCGTCTGCACCATCCCCTCGTCGTCGGGGAACTCGAAGGCGTAGCCGTCGGTCAGCTCCACGGTGTAGCCCGGGACGCCTGCCTTCTCGTAGGCCCAGTCGGCGAACTCGCCGTTGGTGATGTATAGGTCGGCGCCGACGCCGGGGTCGTAGCCGATGTCCAGGATACTGTCGTGGATCGCCGGATTGGCATCGGTGCCGGACTGCGCCACGAAGATGGGATCGTCGTGGCTCGGCGTCTTCACCTGCCAGCCCCAGGGATAGAGGATCAGGTTGCCGTAGGTGTGGTACGACACCACGAACTTGAAGCCGTGGGCTCTGACGAAGTCCGCCAGGGCCTTGGATTCCGGCTCGGATTCGGGTGCGGGCCCCCGGAAGGTGGCGTCCGGCGGCGCCGGGCTCGAGCCTTCGTCGTCTTGGCCCCAGTGGCCGGCGAAGTTGCGGTTGAGGTCCACCCCGTCGGCGTTCGTGACGACACCGTCGCCGTCGTTGTCCCGCAGGTTCTTGCGCCACAGGCGCTCGTTGGTGAAGGTGTACTGGTAGCCGTCCGGATTGACCACGGGAATCACCCAGACCTCGGTCGTGTCCAGCAGCTCCGTGACACGCGCGTCGCTGCCGTGGTTCTCGACCAGATAGCGGGCCAGGCGCATCGCCGTCTCGGTCGAAACCCACTCCCGCGCATGGGTGGTCGCGACGAACAGCACTTCCGGCTTGTCGCCCTTGGCCTTCTCGTTGGTCAGGCGCAGCGCCAGGATCGGCCGGCCCTGCAGGCTGTGGCCGATGGATTTCACCTGCGCCAGATGGGGGTAGCCCGAGTTGATCCTGCGAATCTGCGCGCGGATCCCTGAGATCGGCTCATCGAAGCTCTTGTAGACCTGATAGGGCGTGCCGATCTTGTGCGCCGGACCCTTGCCGGGAACATCGGCCCAGGAGAAGCCTTCCGCCGCGAGCTTGTTCTTGTCCCGGGACGAGACCACCGCCTCGACCGTGAAGGATTGGAAGGGCACGCCGCGCGGGCCCGTGGTCATCGGCCCCTTGCGGACAGCGGCGATGTCCAGGCCCATGCGGGCCAGTTTCCGGACCTGACCCGGCGACAAGCCGTCGACGGTCACCATTTTCAGCCCGGGCTCGGACTGCGCGGCCGACCCGGCGGGCGACAGCGCGACAACTCCCGCGACAAGAACCGCGGCGACGCTTGTCACGATGGTTTTGAGCGACTTTACGGGTAACATCGATAGGAACCTCCCCATTTCTGCCTTCCTTTCGCGATCGCGCGCTCACGAAATGATCACGCGCGCTCGCGGATGCGTGAGGAGGGAGATTAGGCAATCGGCGGGGCTTGTTCAACTTCGAATTGCTCCCTAGTTCCGCGATCATGCTTCGCGTCGCGGGGACGAACCAGCCGGCCCCCGTCGCGGCACGGCGAAACCGGACCGGACCCACTTGGCCGGACCCTGGTCTTTTGCTATATGCGGTAGAGAGCCCCGGTGCCCGCGGGCACGAGCGAAAACACCAGGCTCCCGGGCGCCGGCCGGACCCCCGGTCAAGCAGCCTTTTGGCATTGTGGAAAAAATAGAGCCCAAAGTCAAAAAGAGAAGCTGAAACGGGTTCACCCGCAAGCAATGCATTTTTCTCCACTAAATGCCAGCCGCGCGGGCGCACCATCAGGACGGCAATCTCTTCGTTGAGGCTGTAAAATTTCCCGGCCGGGTTTGTAAAGGTGATCGCGCGATCGTTTGCATCTCGCAAATTGATCTGCCCTTCAATGGTTGCTTGCCAGGTCGGGGAATGGGAATCTTCAAAGTCGGCCATGAAAACGTTGGCGCCTGAATTGAGGGCATTGATGACCATTTTACGATCAACCGGGCCGGTAATTTCAACCCGGCGATCTTCTAAATCAGCCGGAATGCGGGCCACCTTCCATTCTCTGCTGCGAATCTGCGCCGTTTCGGGCAAGAAGTCCGGCATTTGCCCGGCGTCTATTTCTGCCTGACGCTCATCCCGCCGCAGCAAGAGCCGGCGCCGGCGCTGCCCAAAGGCACGCTCTAATTTCGCAACGAATTCTAAGGCTTCGGGCGTGAGTATCTCGCCAAATTCCGGAGAGAGTTCTCCCGTGATGTTAATATCGGAAACGGCCGTTGCAGCACTTCCTATTGCCATAATCCAGACCTCCTTACAAACTCAACGTTTGTGTTTTGAATCGATAATATATTAGCTATTAGCGAATATTCGCTAATAGTGAAATAAAGTATAAGTAGAAATTGGGGGTTGTCAATAAAAAAAGTGGATCTGCCGCTTTCGCCGGCTTGGTTTCTTGCGAAAATTCGCTAAAATAGAAGGAGTGCGATAAGTATTGAAAATTCAGGAGTACCTAAACATTGACCGTTTCATTTAACACTCAGCTCTCCCCACTAAAA